>WALW01000001.1 GCA_015522635.1 Candidatus Tiamatella incendiivivens
AATTCCCATGCATTTCTCGGAATATTCTTACCTCCTACATAAGCTTCCCAGTGACCTAATCCTCCACAACCACATCTCACCTTACCATTAAAGTTTACTATGAAGTGTCCTACTTCATGTGCATTGCCACTTTTTCCTATAAGGAGGTGCCCGTCTACTATTGCTCCCGCACCTACACCTGAGCTCAGGGTTATGTAGACCATATTCTGGATTCCCTTATAGTTGCCATATACGTATTCTCCCCAGACTGCGGCTTGGCAATCGTTCAGTAAGATAACTGGGGCTCCTAGCTTATCTTGTAATGCTTCTACTATAGGGTATGGCCCTATCTCTTTATTGGGTGTTTCAAGTATCCAGCCTTTCCTCAGGTCTAATGGTCCTATGCTAGCTATTGATGCTATGGAGAAGTTTTTCTTTTCCTTAGCATATTCGACTATCAGGTTGACTAGGGCTTCACCGCTTGACGGTGTTCTCATTTGAACTACGTCAGATAGTACCGGTTGCTTTTCTTCTTCCCACCCTATTGCAAGCCGGGTATTTGTAGCTCCTATGTCTACTAGGAGTATTCGTTTCATTATTTATCTAACACCATGCATCTTTCTGCGAAAACATTGTACGGATGGATGCTCTCGTAACTGGTTGCTCTCACGCATATTTGTGCAGGTGGTTCAATCACTTTCTCTAGTATGTTTAGTGCGTCCCTTGCTACGTCTTCTACGAGCTTAGGATTTTTGTGTGCTTTTATTATTAGATCAGCTTCATCGTCTTTTTTGAGGAGTGTTCTTGTTGGTTGGGAGAATGCTTGAAGAAGTTTCAGGGCTATGTCCTCTATTCTATATACTCTCTTCTCTGTGAATGATATTGTTGCCTCTATTCTAGCTCTCTGCATGTGCGTGGGGGTCCTGTTAACTGGGGTGTTAAGCTTCTTTGATATATTAACCTGAGCATGAGGACAAGCAGTTATACCAGTAACTCCCAGCGTTAACGTCCATCTTTTACCATCGTTCCTCCAGGCCTCAACTGATATTCTCACATTAACAGGCTCCAGTGTTTTCCCCGTTTCTATGAAGTGCTCTAGCTCTAGTTCTGCTCTCGCGTATTCCGTGTAACTATGCTTTCCCAAGAGTTTAACAGCTACTTCTTCCATTAGTGCCTCTAGGCTTTCTTTTCCCTTTCTCTCTGCCTCGACCAGGGCTTCTATGAATGCTTCAATATTCCTAGATAAATGAACCGCTCTTCTTCTTGGTGAGAGTTTAACGTAGGCGTTATATGTTACAGGGAACTCTATTACTCCTTTGGGACTCCTTATTCTCACTAAATACTTTACTCCCTTGACTCCTACTAGGTCAAGGGGGTATGGGTGTTTCGGAGGCATGTCCTGTATTTCAACTTCCAATCCAACCTACCGCCTCCATTAATTTATCAAGATCTATTTCCGCCAGGACTGTAGGGTATTCTATGCCGAATTCAAGCAGTATGTCCGGCCTTGCTTCACCTAGGAATCCCACTCCCATGTTATTTGCAAGGATCTTTCCAGTCCTCCCCTCTATGAAGTAGGGGTGTTTGGACTCGGCCGCTCCAGGCTTAATTCCCAGGAGCTTGATGACTTTGTATACCACAGCTTGCAATTGCTCGTAGCTTGCTTCGTCGTCCATATATAGGAGACCAAGCCTCCATGACTCCCTAACTATCCCCTTTTCTTTGTAGGCTACTTGTCCTATTTCGAAGGTTTTGACGGGTTTAGAAGTGGAGATATTAGTTCTAGCGACCCGTATGAGCCCGGGTATCAGGCTCGGCCTGAGTATACTGTATTCTACCATTACAGGGTTCCCTATTTCAACCAGGATACTAGGGTTCCATTTGCCTGAGAGCGTCGTAGGCCCAGTTAATACTAGTTGCATAATTTCAGTAAATCCTGCTCCTATAAGTATCTCTGATATTTTTCTAATAAACATTGTCCTGTTTGAGAGTCCTCCACGCATGATAGTCCACGTAGTCTTGAGTGGAATGTTATCGTAACCATATGCTATTGCAATATCTTCCACTAGATCGATCTCTCCTAGAATATCTACTCGGTATGGAGGTACTGTAACAATGAGCTTTGACTCCGATACTTCGACATTATACCTCATTCTCTCAAGGATCTCAGCTTGCTCTCGTATTGGAATTTCCATATCTAATACCTGGTGAGTATAATCAGGTTTCAGTTCCACTAATTCTTCTTCCAACAACGGTGTAAAGATTTCCTCACTCTCAGACATTACTGTAACTTGCCCTATCTTAGCTCCCTCCCTCTCCGCTAGATTAAGAGTTATTATGTCTAGTAGCTTCATTACAGTCCACTTGTCGGGACCCGTCACATCTATCAAGAGACTATGTGTCCCAGGTTCAACCCTAGTTATCTCTGCATTTATTACAGGAGGCATTGCAATGACTTCCCCACAGGCTAATAGGAATGGGTGTTCTCCCTGTTCGAGGTTTATACCACCGTATAATTTGCCTTGCTCTGTTTCCTCGAGGATCTCTAGCCCAGACATTTCCCTATCTCCATGTAGCGGTTGAAATTTTACTTCGGATGAGTCAAGGTATGTGTATTCCAGTTTATTACAAGGGAGCTTTGAGAGGTTATGAAATCCTATCGCAGCTTTCCTCCTTCTCCGGCCGAAGGTTACGTGTAGTTTTTCCTGGAATT
Organism: Candidatus Tiamatella incendiivivens; assembly: GCA_015522635.1. NCBI lineage: Archaea > Thermoproteati > Thermoproteota > Thermoprotei > Acidilobales > Acidilobaceae > Tiamatella (SeqCode) > Tiamatella incendiivivens (SeqCode). The sequence continues at coordinate 2,693 of WALW01000001.1, forward strand.
GTATCAGTTCTTGTAGGAATTCCTCGTCGACATTCACGTTCTCTACTATTCCTACAGCTATATGCTTCCTTGTTCTAAGGTTCCCTAGCTCAACACTATAGTTCGTTTTTACTGTAGAGTAAGCCGAGTAACCTGTTTCTTTTCCCGTTAACCCATTTATCGCTCTCACTAGTCCTTCTGTTATTAGCATATCCGGTCTATCCGGGTTTACTTCTACCTCGAGAACCCCTGGCTCAATTTCTTCAGACTCGCATTTCAATCGGAATAGAGTGTCCTCTAACTCCCTTGAAGTGAGTCCAGTGAGGTTCATTATCTTTTCTAAGCTAAGCCTTATTACAGGCATTTTAACGCATCCTCCTAACAGGGAAGTCGGAAATGAAATCTATATCCCTAGAATAAAGCATCCTTATATCAGTCAAACCGTAATAAGCAGCGGCAAGCCTCTCAACACCGAACCCCCAAGCAACAACAGGGTAATCTATCCCAGCCATTTCAAGTACTTCCGGTCTGAACATGCCTGCACCGAACAACTCTAACCATTTTCCATTCGGCAATTTCACGTATCCTTCCACGCTCGGCTCTGTAAATGGAAAGTATCCGGGCTTGAATCTTATCCTAAACCCTAGTCTCTCAGATATCTCCGTAAGCATTCCAAGGAGATCCCTGAAACTCGTTAACTCGTCTCCCATAATCCCGTCTAACTGATGGAACTCTGGTAGATGACTGGCGTCAATTACATCGCTCCGGAAAACCCTTCCAAGCGAGAAATACCTTATCGGGGGCTCCGGCTTTGATGTTATTACTCTCGCTGAAACACTTGTTGTTTGACTTCTCAAAACATGTTTAGAAGCTTTTAACGTGCTCCATTTATACCCCCAGCCCTTCTCATGCACATGCCTCACCCGCTCAACTAGATCTTCCAACCCTTCTAACCTACCGTAGATTGGATCCCTTATCCACAGAGTGTCATGAACTTCTCTAGCAGGATGATCCTGGGGCTGGAAAAGTAAGTCGAAATTATATAGTTCAAGTTCCACCAGAGGTCCTTCAGCCTCTGTGAAGCCAAGTTCCTTCATTAGGTCCCTTAACATGTCAAGGAACTCGCTTAGGAAGTGTCTTCTGCCTAGTCTGATATCCGGTGGTTCTGCTGATACATCATATTTCCTCAATTTCACCCGTGCCCATCTACCTGTCTTTAGATCCTGGTGCGTCAATCTACCTTTCTCTACAGTAGCCTCCTCTAACACTTGCACTAAGCGTTTCGCTGTTAGAATGATTTTCTCAACTACCTCTTCTTCACGTACGAGTCCTCTTCTAATAAGCTCACTGAGTAGCTTACTCTCACCGAATCCTTTCTCCGCTACTTCCCTGAGTAAACTCTTCTTCTCCTCTACCTCTCTCAGGATATCATCAATAGGCTTTGCTAGTTCCACAATCCCTCCACTTATTGTTATCCAACCGTTCCTACGGGCTATTCCTATAGCGATCCCTGCCTCGTCTCCTAGCTTTTCTCTTATTCGCCTGAGCTCTGTAACGCCTTGTGAGACTAGTTTCACTAGATTCTCCTCAGGTAAACCGTCTCTAAGAACTTTCACGCCTCTACCAGTTAGCACGTATTTTTTCTCCCTTTTCTCTAGTATCCTCAAAACATCCTTGGACTGGAGCAACTCTGATAGACTTGCAATTGTTGACTTGTCTAGTTCTATTATATTGGGGAGATCATCTAGTTTTGCCTTGCTTACTCTTTTCTCAACCATTCTCCTCAATAGATCATACTCGGATTCACTGAGCACCAGGCGTTCATCCAAAATCTTCTGCACCCAAGATTAACTATGGGAATGTTTCCTAGTATTAAAAAGGAGACGAAAATGCCGGACTACTGTTCTTTGAGGACCTGGATCCATGGTATCCAGGAAGCTATGAAGACCCATACAGGTGTTGTCAACCCTAGCACTTCCGCGCTGAATACTTTTGAAACACCCACATAGTACGTTAGTAATACAGCTATGAGTAAACCGAGTACCAGAGAGGCCCAGGAAAGCGAGTTATACTTCTTCGGCTCCTTTGATAGTAGTCCGGCTAGTGTTGGCGGGAGAAGTGGTAGTAGGAACAGGCTCGAGAGGACGCTTAGCTGGACTATATAGGAGACTCTTAGATATGCTATTCCCGACACTATAATTCCCATTAGCACGATAGTTGTTTTAGCCACTGACAGCTCGCTTATCTTTCTTTTATCATATGGCAAGTCATGCCCCACTGAGCTGGATACCGAGAGTATTATGGAGTCCACTGTGGATATACTGGCTGCTATTATGCTCACGAACACTATTACTGATATCCATACAGGCGCTATGTTCAGGAGTGCTGGAGTTACAGAGTCTTTTCCATGTAGCTTGAAAGGTATGAGTGTTGTTCCACCCGCTCTTGCTAGCATTCCAATCGCTACTACCATTATTGTGTAGAGAAGACCGAATACTCCAAACCATATTATCATTCCTCTAAGGCTCTCCTTGTTCTTCGGCATGTAAACCCTCTGGAGTACTTGAGGGTTTGTTATCGCGAAGAATAGCCATGGAAGTGTGAATGATATGAATACCGGTATCTTCCAGAATCCTTGGACTGGTGAAACCTCGAGTAAACCATTGTTCTCTAGGTTGCTCATTATTGTCGAAGTGTTCATATGGAGACCGTAGAAAAGTTCCCATATTAGCCAACCCAAGAGTAGTATTGCAGCTGTTACCATCCAAACACCTTGTATCGCATCTGTTATAGCCACACTCCATATACCAGCTAGTATAGTCCATGCTAGTATAAGCGTGAACCCGAGAAGTATCCCCCAAGCATAGTAGCCCTGTCCACCTGCAGTAGCTATTGTTTCCCCTATTCCTTTTAGCTGTGCTGAGGCATAGGGAAGAAGTGCGAGAAAGTATATTACTGCTATTGTAGCAGCTAGTCTCGGTGAACCGTAGAGGTCTCCCAGCATTTCGCTGGGCGTAACCCATCCTCTCTCCCTTGCCTTCCTGTAAATTATGGGAGCAAGAGTTGCTAGTAGTAGGAGAGTTGCAATATAATAGGATAATTCAAAGCCTAAGCTTCCTATTCCCGTGAAGTACGCTATTCCAACTAGCCCGACTATCATGAAGCTACTGTACGTGGTCGCTGCATATGTCAATGCTGCTAGGAATGTTCCCAGTTTACCGCCTCCTATATAGTATTCTCTGCTTGTTTTGACACCGTACTTCCTCCCGAGTATTGCTCCTATTGTACCTAGAATTATGTAAAGTAGTAGTACTGTTAGTTCTATGATTAGTCTTTCTTCCACCATTGCTCACCTCTGAACAGATAGTATAGTGCGAGTAGGAATGCTATTGTGGAATCAACTATCCAGTACCAGGTATCGATGGGAGCATGGGTTACATAGTATGGGATTAGGTAGTGAAGTAGTAGTATAATCGTTATTAGTGTAGCGAATATGCTGGCTTTCATCCCCGTCACCGTCTACATAATGAAACATATGTTTCATATTTAAATAATATTCCCTGCTATCTAATAATATGAGGGATGGAATCTGGAGGCAATCAAAAGAATACTGGAAAGAAACCCGGGCGCGACAATCACAGAAATAGCCGAGGAGTCTAAACTCTCTAAAGCAACGGTCTCCAGAATAGTTAACAGACTAGAGAAAGAAGTATTAGTAACAACGATAACTCGGGGAAGAAATAAACACGTATATCTAAACAAGACTAGAGAAAAGAGAAAACATGTAGTTATAGGCATCATTAGAGCAAGCGAGTATCTATTCTTACCATTTCTAGTAAAGAAGCTTAGGTCAAGAGGATACATTGTAGAAGTAAAAGTATATAATGAGGGATTAACGCTAACGAGGCACATAGCAGAAGGAGTATTAGACATGGGGTATAGCCCGCTAATAACACAGCTCTTATACTACAGGTTTAATCCGACATATAAGATCATATATGGAGGAGTTTACGGAGGTGCTGGCGTATTATCTAATCCCCGTTCTATATTAGATAAAAGCGGAAGCACACCCATATCTACGATGGAAACATGTATCAGATCGTTTGATAGGGCCATAGACGTCCAGTATTATTACAGCGGAGAGAGTATCCTAAACGCGTTGAGTAAAGGAGAGATAAAGATTGGAGCCATATGGGAGCCATATCTATCGGAAGGAATCAAAATGGGATACAGACTAGAGGCTCAATGCTCTGAACTAGTTGCACCGTATTGCTGCACCTTGGCAGTAAACGTTGAGTTTTTAGAGGAAGAACAAACTCTACGTTTACTTGTTGAAAAATCACTTGAAGAATATAAGAATGATCCTCTTAGAATGGCGTCATGGTACGCTAGAGTAATTCGGACACCAGTAGCCATGTTGAAGAAGTCTTACAAGTCATACAGTATCTCAGGAGAGGTTGATAGAAATCAAGTCTATAGAATACTGAACAGAGTAGGCGTGAAGCTGCCTAGTCCCTCCATGATGCTGGAGCCGATTGACTGTCAGTCCTCGTCCATCAATGCGTAGTATGATTCTATTACTGTTTCTGCGAGATCTCCAGGAACCTTGTACTGGTTGACTAGTACCTTGTAAATCTCGCTTCCAGTTAGTCCTTTCACATTTAATTCTCTAACCAAAGACAACACGCTGTCAAACAGTTTCCTGCTGAGATCATCATCTATAGTGAATAACCCTTGAATCACCGTAGACACACATATCTTGAAAGCTTCCGTATTTCCGATACAAGGCAACGGCAGATCGCATATAAGCTTTACTCCTTCTAGGTTTTTAGAGGCTTTTACCATTGGAATATCGGATAATTCTTTTCCTTGTTTCTGTCTAATTCTCTCAGTTTCAACTCTTAGGAAATCTTTTTGCACGATGCGTATGATTAGGTTCTTGTTAAAAAAGAAAAGATTTACTATGCAGATCTCGTTCCCACACTCATATACCATCGAGTCTCCGAATTCTTCTTCCAGTATGTTCATAAGGTTAGTTAATTTTTCCTCCAAAAAATTCACCAGAGAAATTTGTGAAGTTTATAAAAAAAGAAATTGTCGTTTAGGAAAGAATTGTTAGTGTTGTGTTGCATTCCATTTCCAGTATTATTAGGATTGGTTGTACTTGTGGACATACAGTTCCAGTTTCTACTTCTGCATTACGGATCAGGGATGATGCGTCCTTCAGATCTGACATTGCAACTGTGGTATTATCCGTGTTCGGAGCTTTGTTTAGGTATTGTAGAGCTAAGCGGAGATTATTTATCACAGTATTATTGGTAGCATTACAGGATTTTTGTTCCACGATTATAGCAAATTTAGTGTCTTTTATGAGAGTTCTAACTTCCATCTTGTAAACGATTTCCTTTGCCATTCTTATTTGGCGTCCAGTGTGCTGCATTCCTTTGAAGTCGTTTTGTGCCATTTCCTCCACGAGGGATACTAGTTTACTTACTGACTTTAGAAGGCCTTGCGTTTCCATAAATCCCTTCGGTAGCATAGTTGTTGTTTCTTGGATTAGGCCTTGTGTTTCATTTATAAGTGACAAGAGGTTTGATTTGGTCTGATTCAAGTTTGGCGATCCATTCCAAGCTTCTGTTAATGCTTTATGATACAATGATGTTATGTTATTCAGGTTGCTTGCTATAGTTTTAAGATTGTTCTTTATGTTCTGTGGTAGAGCAGCGTTTTGTTCTATGTCGCTAATTATTTCAGATGCCCTTTGAAGTCTAAATGAAATCATTGTTAAATGCATTTGTGACTTTTCCACCATACTGGCCCTATTCTGAAAGTGGGAGATAGCTTCTGCTTGCATGGTTCCATAATTGTGTAGCATTTTGAAAGCGGCTATAGTTACCCATAGCTTTGTACAGTTTACTGTGTTGTTCAACTCTTTAATAGTATTTATGAGAACTTTATTCTCCATTGAAAGCTTCTCTTCAACATGCATTAGGTTGTTAGCTGGTCCCTTTAATCCCCTGTTCTCTAATTCAACCTTTTTCATGGCTAGCATCTGTATTTTCATATTTGATTGCACTAGCCTCTTTTCTAAGGTTTTCATTATAACCTGTTTAAAGTGGCATGCTGTTAATGAGTCAATTATATGTTTAGCCTCAATTATATTATCTCTAGCGTTTGTCAAGTAATGCGATACGGTACTAGCTGTTCCATTGCTACAATTCCCATTTGATTCCTTGAGAATATCCAGCGCCTCAGTAACATTCGCCTTTGCTTCTTCTAAATATGTCAGTGCCTGGGTTAGAGGTTCATTATAATATCCTTTGGTACTTGTATTTAATCTATAAACCATGTTATTGAGCTTTGTTACAGTGTAATTCATTCCTATAGCTATTCTGTATAAACCTCTGCAATGATGAGTTGTCTGGTTTGATAGCATCATGAATGCTTGTGCTACTAGAATATCGGCTAACGTGGAGTTAGTCTGCCTTGCTTGCGCTGCCTCTTCTAAAATACTAATAACTTGGTTGCTGGCTTTTAATTTTCCTTGATTAATTAATTCGAGTAATATTGTTTCTGGATATAATTTCTGGGCTGATTCGGCTGAAGTATTCTCTGATAATATGCTGAAGTTTCCAACTGCCGGAGCTATTAATGCTATTAGGAGGAAGACCGCGATTACCTTTAATTTTAGGGTCTCCATGACTATCACCTTTTTTGTTTCTGACTTCTTTATTTGGTGTTCGTTTTAGATAAGGGTCATAGTGAAACACACGAGTTCCAAATTGTTCCACTTAGGTGGAACGTTCCTTGCTAGCTGTTTGCTAGGAGATCCCGGCCTTTGTTTGTTAGGCTAATTTCCACTTTACCTATACCCTTGCTCGTTTCTATTAGACCCATTTCCTCGAGTTTTCTTATTCTTCTCCACACAACCGATTTGCTTAGACCGCTTTCTTTTGCTAAGCTCGAAATGCTGTGACCGCCTTTTTTAATTAAATTGAGTAAAAGGAAGTCTCTATCATCGATTCTTGACTCGATTAGATCAAAACCATTTTCAGATGTCGTTTTCTTATGTGATAAAACATAAATAGCCAAAACCACAGCGGCCAAGAATAATCCCAGGATTATATACGTCCAAGTATCTTTTCTCATAGTTCTATAGATAGGTGTTGATGTTTGAGTCGTACCTGTTGTTGATGTTCCTTGAGAAGCGGTTGTAGACTGGGTATATGACCCGGATACTGTACTACTTCTACTTTGTGATCCTGTCGTGCTGACTCCTCCTTGAGAAGTAGTTGTAGACTGGGTATATGACCCGGATACTGTAGTGCTGGTTCCCCCTGGCATTGTTGAGGTTGTTGTATAAGTAGTAATAGAATAGTATATTGTATAGACTCCTGGGTTGAGATATGTCAGTGTTATTCTGCTATAATTTGCGTAGATATTAGGGGAATCACTTGCATATACTAAGCTACCATTAGTTGGAAGAATAATCGTCGATTTCCCCGAAGCATGTATTTCGAGGAGATAGGTATCGGATACAGAAGTCGGATATATAATATATGACAGTTGAATGCTCTGAGTATCGTTGTTTAAGAATACAGTAATCTCACCTCCTCCTACAAGTACTGGGAGCGGAGTCCCATTCTGATTTACTGCTACAACACTCTCCTCGAAAGTTCCGGAATCCTCTGGAATTGTCAGGTTCGTTAACCCTTGAACTTGTTTAATGTAGGTAACAACATAAACAATACCATCTCTACAGTCATATGTGCTAGAAATTACTGGTGTTTCAGCCGATACCGAAGGCAGAAATACTAATAGAATAATGGTTAATACAGAAATTATGCTCAGTAGTTTCCTCACCTAACCTCACCTAGCCCCATGGGATATTTTACACTATCCCATTAATTATATAATTAGTATAACTGGTATATTCTGTAATCTAGGTGTATCGGTTGGATAACATATCATCTATTTATAGGTACGCTTGTCCTAACTGCGGTGGACCTATAGATGATTATAGACTAGAGCTTGGTGTTCCATGTGACAAGTGTCTACCTGTTCTTCCCGAGAGCATTTCTAGGGAACAGGTCTACAAGATGCTTGTCAAAAACGGACGTCTCAGCAGAGACTATGAAATACTTCATAAGCAGTGGAGGCTAACGAAGAAATTCGAGGTGTTCTTCGAGAAAGCAGTCGGCTCTAAGCCCTGGGGTGCTCAGAGGACTTGGGCTAGGAGGCTTGCTAGAAGGGACAGTTTCTCGATAATAGCTCCTACTGGTGTAGGGAAAACTACATTCGGCCTAGTGTACTCTGTTTTTCTCGCCTGCCGTAAACATGGTAAATCATATGTAATTCTTCCTACTACGCCTCTGGTGGTACAGGCCTTAAAGAAGCTCCATAGCTTGATGGAATCCGCAAATTGCCATGTTAGAGTTGCATACTATCATTCTAGGATGAAGAAAAGTGAGAAGGAAAAAATGCTTGATACGATAAAAAAAGGAGATTTTGATATTCTCGTGACAACCGTAGCTTTTGCTAGGTCTAAAATAGAATTAGTGGAAGGAAAGAACTACCATCTTGTTTTCGTCGATGACGTAGATGCTGTTCTTAGGAGTGGTAAGAGCATAAGTGCAGTCCTCCGAATAGTAGGGTTCCCTGTGGAAGTCCAGGAGAAAGGTTTAGAGTTATATTATACTAGGAGGAGGATAGTATTCCTATCGTCCCGTAATGGAGACCTGGAGGAGATAGCTAGACTGGAAAAGAAAGCTGGGAACCTAGAGAATTACATTGAAAAGTATAGGAGGAGAGCTAGTAGCCTTATGGTTAGTAGTGCTACTGGGCGGCCGAGGGGTGTTAAAGCAAAACTATTCAGATTTCTTCTAGGATTCGAAGTAGGTGGGCGGGGAGATATTGGAGTAAGAAGAATAATAGATACCTTCACAATCCCTAAAGAAAAAGAATACAGCGATGATGCAGTTATTAGCATCGTTAAAAAGTTAGGGGTTGGTGGACTTGTCTTTGTCCCCATCGATAAGGGAGTAAGTTATAGTGAGGAACTCGTTGAAAAAATGAAGCAACAAGGCATCCAGGCTGAAGCATTCCACGCTAAGAAGAACATTTCCTTACTGGAGAAGTTCGAGGAAGGTGAGATAGATGTACTAGTAGGCGTAGCCAATTATTATGGAGTCCTGGTACGAGGTCTAGATATGCCTTGGAGGGTAAAATATGCTGTTTTCGCCGGGGTTCCTAGAATGAAGTTCTCGGCGAAAATAGAGGAGCCGCATCCGTTGAGAATAGCTCGATTGCTTGGTTTAGTAGCAGAGGTTTTAGAGGGAGACTTGAAAGAGGAGGCAATGAGGTATCTAGCGGCTCTAAGAAGAGTTATAAGAAGGCTAAGCCCAGCTGCTCTCCAGATTATAACAGAGAAACTTATAGAGGGAGATGAAGGGCTACCAGGTAGTCTTGAGAGAATAGTCATAAGATCACTAGCTTTCCTTAGGCAAGCCTTCTCATCTAAAGATGTATGGGAGAAACTCAGGGAAAAAGGTGATGTAGGCATTGTTGAGGAAGAAGGTGGACTTTACCTCCTTATACCCGATCCGTACACTTATCTGCAAGCCAGCGGTAGAACTAGTAGACTCTATGCTGGAGGTATAACACTAGGATTAAGCATAGTCGTTGTAGATGACATTCGGGTCTTCAGAGGGCTTGAATCTAGGATAAAATACATGATTGATACTGAATGGGTCTCACTGGAATCACTCGACCTAGAGGATATTAAGAAGAAACTAGGGGACGAGAGAGCTAGGATCAGGACGCTTAGGAAAGTAGGTAGTAGAGAAGACCTAGTCAAGACTGCTCTATTAATAGTTGAGAGCCCGAATAAAGCTAGAACAATAGCTTCCTTTTTCGGCAAACCAAGTATGAGGGAACTACCAAATGGGTTAAGAGCATATGAGGTTTCGACAGGCGATTACATCCTCACAATAACAGCAAGCGGTGGACATGTTTACGATTTAATCGTTGACCAGCCAATCGAGGATGATTTGCAAAGTAAGCTTGATGTGGAGGAAACAATGCATGGGGTATTTAAAACAAGAGATAACAGATTCATACCCGTATATACGACGATTAAAAGATGCGTTAGAAGCGGGATGCAGACAACGAAAGAAGTAAATGAATGCCCGCCAGTTCAAGGTCTACCTGATACCTTCAAGAATAGCTTGAAGGTTGTAGGAGACTTGAGGAGGCTCGCTTGGGAAGCTGATATAGTTTTGCTAGGAACAGACCCAGATACGGAAGGTGAAAAAATAAGCCGGGATCTTTATCTTCTAATCAGACCTTACAGCCAAAGGATTGAGAGATTGGAGTTCCACGAAGTTACAAAGAGAGCCATAATGAGAGCTCTGAAGGAATTAAGGAAGATAGATGAGAACTTAGTGAACGCTCAAATGGTTAGAAGATTAGAAGACAGGTGGATAGGTTTTACTCTTAGCCCAAGACTATGGTATGAGTTCTGGCCTAAGTATTGTAAAGACCTTGAGATGGAAGCTAAGGGAGAGAAATCCAAGAATAGGGAAACTAATGACCTCAAAATATGTAGGAGATTCAAATTCTATATGAACCTTAGTGCTGGGAGGGTTCAGACACCTACCCTAGGTTGGATCGTTGCCAGAACGAAGGAATACGAGTCTAGCATCACCACACGGTACACCATAGAGTTCGCAGACGGGAAAGGTAGGTTATGGATTTATGGAAACGAGGCCCCGGGAATGGTTCCCAGTATATTGAGGAGTAAGGAACCGTTAAAGATAAAGGTAAATGCCGTTGAAGAGGAGGAGAGAACGGTAAATCCGCCACCTTCATTCACCACTGACGAAATGATTACAGAGGCATCCAAACGCTTAAGGCTTACTGCTCCTCGGATAATGAGGCTTGCCCAGAACTTGTTCGAGCTAGGTTTAATAACATATCATAGAACGGATAGCCATAGGATTAGCGATAAAGGAAAACAGATAGCAAAGGATTACTTGGAGGAGAAGTATGGTGAAGGCAGACTCCCCGAAGTGTATCAGCCTCGCAGCTGGGGCGATGGAGGCGCTCATGAGGCTATAAGGCCAACGAGGCCCCTCGACATGGAAACTCTCCGGAACCTTATTGAGGAGGGGTTCATTGAACTAGCTGCAGAGTTGACATGGAACCATTACAGACTATACGACCTGGTTTTCCGAAGATTCATAGCAAGTCAAATGAAGCCGGCTAAGGTGGTATACCGGGAATACCAGTACCTGTTAAATGGTATTCTACTAAAAGAGGAGGAGCATCCGTATAAGACTATAGAGCTTGGTTTCTTAGATGCATACCCGGAAATCAGACCGGTCGGCCTTGAAGAAGGAGAGTATAGTGTTGAAAAAATAGACGCAACTAGGGTAAGCCGGGTGCCATTGTACAATGATGGTGAAGTAGTTAGATTAATGAAGGAACGTGGAATAGGAAGGCCTAGTACTTATGCTAAGATAATAGATACTCTCGTGAAGCGAAGATATGTGTATGTTATACCTAAAACTGGGCAGCTAATTGCAACAAAGCGGGGGGACAGCGTTTATAGGTATCTTATGAACCGCTTCTCTAAACTGGTCTCAGAGGAACGGACTAGGATAGTAGAAGAGAAGATGAAAATGGTTGAAGAAGGTAAAGCCGATAGGAATAATGTCTTAAGCGAGGTTTATGAGGAAATAAAACCCATAGATGCGGAGAACCGGAGGAGGAAGTGGACAGCAGAGAAGGCTGCAGCCATGGTTGAAGAAGGGCTAGGAAATTTATAGGATGTTAGGACACACCTAATGTTTTAGCGGAGGAATTTAGGCTTGGCAGTATATAATGATGATGAAAGGGAGGACGTTGTCAAGATAGCTATAATACATGGTAAAATAAGGTATCAAGCTAGACGTCAGAATATACATAAGTTGTCTGCGTCAATTGAGGAGGCCATGAGTAAAGAGGAATCCCCTCAACTGCTGGTTCTCCCTCCATACCCGTTGACCGGTCCTCTAATAGGATATAATAGCCATGAGAGGACGATGAGATATATCAAAAGTAATGCTGAGAGGATAAATGAGAAAGGATATACTACACAGTTTATATGGCAACGGATGGCTCCTTACATGTCCAGTGTACTGGCTGGACCCATAATAGAGAGAGCAGGTCCAAAGCTATTCAACACTATGCTCCTAGTAGACCAGGATCATCACCGTATATTAAGATACAGGAAAATTTCCGTATCACCTATGGAAATGAAGTATCGGATTAATCCTGGAAAGGAGCCTGGGCTACTAGCTATACCTGGTCCCGGAGGAATCGAGAGAAGGCTTGGCGTGTTCATAGAGAACGACATAATGCATCCTGAAATATTCCGGATACTAAGCCTGATGGGTGCATGGGTAATGATTGGGAGCATACTACCGCTACCCTACATGGAACCACTTGTAGCGCCGGAAGAATCCAGTGACGTGGCCTACAGTGTTAATTCGAACCTACTAGAGTCATTCGCCTCTGTCAGAGCTATGGAAACTGGTGTACCTGTAATAATAGTAGGCGGAATCCTAGAGAACCTGCACGGCGAGTTAATGGCAGAATCGCCTACGATAATAGCTGATCCCGAACTGGGTGTAGTTAAAGTCCAGAGAGACGAAGACGTTCTAAGGCTCGACATAACACCGCCAGAAAAACCTTCATGCATGGAAGAGTGTACAAATGTACTAAACGTAGTTCAAAAATACTATAGGCATAAAATATAGATTATGATTCCAAAGAAAAAGGGAAATGACTATCAAACGAATTATGAAGCGACTGGCCCTATAACTTCTTTCCCGGCAATCTTATTAATCCTCTCAACTTCCTCGTCAACCATCTTCTGTATAACAGCAACTTCCTCATCTGTTAGATGCCTAAATCTACCCTGAAGCTTTAGATATTCTTTAATGGGCTTCCTCTTCTTGACCGGCATTGTTACACGGTAGTTTCCATGATCTATCTCGTATAGTACCCACATACCAGTCTCAGTAGCTAGTCTAGCTATAGTTATACCTAGGTTTGGATCGAATCTCCATCCAGTTGTACATGGCATTATTACATGGACAAAACTTGGTCCTTCTTCAAGTGCATCTAATCCCTTCTTAAACTTGTTAATCATGTCAAGCGTGTAAGCAGGATTAGCCGTAGCTACGTATGGTACTCTATGAGCAGCTACGATAGCTACCATATCCTTCTTTGGTCTCCACTCACCTCTCCATACTTTTCCAGCTGGAGTAGTCGTTGTCCACGCTCCATAAGGCGTTCCTCCACTCCTTTGTATACCAGTATTCATATATGCCTCATTATCGTATAAGACGTACATTACTCTATGACCTCGTTCTAGCATACCTGATAATGCTTGGAATCCTATATCGAACGTCCCACCGTCTCCACCTAAAGCTATAACCTTATAGTCATCATCAATTACTCCCTTCTTCTTTAATATCTTGATTGCTGACTCAACTCCACTAGCTACTGCAGCGGCATTCTCAAAGGCAACATGTATCCATGGGATATTCCAACTAGTATATGGGTATGGTGTCGTTGAAACCTCTACACATCCTGTGGCGTTAACGACAACAGTGTTTGGCCCTGCAACTTTCGTGAGGTGTCTAACTATTATTCCTGCGGTACATCCCGCACAGAGCCTATGACCGCTTACTAATCCTTCCCATCTGGGAAGCTGGAATAAAGTCTTATATAGCTGGCCCTTAGGGAGCTGTGTAGTATCCGACATTACTTCCTCACCCCGTAGAATATGGTTTCTTCAGGAACAGCCTTCCGGCTTTCAAGTGCTAACTTGAACATGTATCTTGCATCATCATCCTTGAACGCCCTCTGCCCTATACCTGCTACAACACTTATAACCTTAGTGTCCTTACCCCTTGAGTGAAGTAAACTGTTTATTTCTGTAGCAATGGGGCCTTGTACTGGTGCTCCATAACTTATTGCTCTATCTACAACTAAGACAGTATCCACGGATCCCACAGCCTTTAAGAAGTCTTCAACAGGGAAGGGCCTGTAGAGCCTTAGTCTTAATAGGCCAACTTTCATGCCTTTCTCTCTGACATCCCTTATAATATACTTTAATGTTGTAGCATAGCTTGTATTCGCAACGACTATAGCATCAGCATCATCACAATGGATGCACTCCATTAAACCATAGTTCCTACCGAAAACCTCTCCAAATTCTTTGTCTGCCTTCCTAAACTTTTCTAAGGCAACCTTCATTGCTTCAACTTGTTGGTATTTGAATTCATAGTACCAGTTCGGGTCAGTAATTGTACCGATAGTTAGTGGTTTCTCAGGGTCAAGCTTGTAAGGATAACTCCTCTTAGGGGCATATGCCAGAACTTTCTCAAGGTCTTCCGTGATGACAGGTTCCATTGTATGGCTCATTAGGTAACCATCATATACCACCATGAAAGGTAATAGGACATCTGGATCTTCAGCCACTTTGAATGCTTGCACAACCGTATCATACGCTTCCTGTGCAGAGCTTACGAAAGCAATTATCCAACCTGAATCCCTAGCATTCATAACATCACTGTGATCATTCCATATGCTTATCGGCCCGCTTAACGCTCTTGTTGCGACACTCATGACGATTGGAACTCTTCCACCGCTAGCTATATGTAATATCTCATGCATCAATGCAAGACCCTGGCTGGCTGTTGCTGTAAAGCTCCGGGCTCCAGTCACTGCAGAGCCTATAGCAGCACTAAGAGCAGAATGCTCGCTTTCAACATGTATCATTTCAGCATCAAGCTCTCCATTAGCAATATACTCTGCTATCTTCTCGACAACAGTTGTCTGAGGAGTTATAGGATACGCTGAAACTACATCCACGTCAAGGTCCCTAGCAGCTGTTGCTATTGCAGTGTTCGTGCTCATAGGTCTTGGCTTTTTCAAGCCTTTCATGGATTCTTCTTTGAATGCTAGAGTCACTCTTCACCACCTCCTGGTTCTTCGATTACTTCAGGTATCATTTTAATAGCATTAACTGGGCATTCTTGTGCACATATACCGCATCCCTTACAGTAGTCGTAGTTTACAATGTATGTGAGTTTGTACGTTTTCCCCTTACTCGTAGTGTATTCTTCATCTATCTCTCTAATGGCATTATCTGGACAGTACACCCAGCAAAGCCTACATCTCACACACTTATCCTGGTCTATTACCGGTCTCTCGACTCTCCAGTCTCCAGTATAGTATTTGAGGCTATTAGCTGGCTCTGGAATTATACCACCTGGGGGGAGCTCGTTGTATTTAGGTAAGTCACTCATTGGGCAACCACCTCTTCTTTGATTTCACTTACAAGGGTTTCCTTATAAGCCCTGCGTATAAGTTCAACGTTAAGCTCCCCTATTTTTCCAGTGAACTTATTTAGAATAGCTTTTTCAGTATTCTCCAAGCTAACTACTTCAGTTGCTCTAACTAGGGCTCCTAGCATGGCTGTGTTAACTATTGGTTTCTTGAGTATTTCCATAGCTAAACCGGTTGCATCTATTACTCCTATTTTTATACCAGGCTTGAGCTTAAGTATTTTAGCGATTTTCTTAGGCTGGATCTTGGTATTTACTACGACTATTCCATTAGGCTTCAGGCCTTGTGTGTAATCTGGGTGAAGAAGGCTTGGATCAAGTATCACTAGAATGTCAGGGGTTGTTACTGGTGTTCTAGGTATCACGGGGTCATCACTTATTCTAGTGTATGCTCTTACAGGGGCTCCTCTTCGTTCCGCTCCGAATTCTGGGAAGGCCAACGCATATTTACCGTCTAGTATGGCTGCAGCCGAGACTGCTTCTGACGCTGTGACTGCGCCTTGACCACCCCGGCCATGCCATCTTATTTCGATCATCAATATTTTCCACCTATATTACATAATAATGGGTAGTTTGCATATGCCAAACTTTTTATTCAATTATCCTAAGAATGCAGTGTTGGTTATTTATTAGTTTGCACCCATATTACAGGGAATAACACTATGATATCAATCTCCCCTCCATCGATTAACGTTTGTCTATGTTTATTACGACTCAATGTTTTATACCATTATTATATGATAAAGGGATAATAAGGTGCTTGCTTTGGATGTAGAGAAGGCGTGGGTTGTTAAGGTAGGCTCCCTCAATGATCTTGTGCGGGTAGCGGGCTCAATAGTCCTATCCAGGAACCCTATATATATTATGAGATTCCATTATAGAGATCTAACTGTTTATACTATGCTCAGTGTGATACGGGATTACTATAAGTATTACGGAGTACCCATGGCCTACTATTACACCGTTAAAGATGGGGGGAATGAACACGAGTCGAATTACATACTCATAAAGGTGGATGAAATGGGAGAAGAGGTAATACTAACTAATAAGATACGTCACGGATACGCGGTTATACCCGTGCTGGATCTTGCAGAGCCTCCCCCGTTCTTCCCCATGGAAGTCCTAGGTGGTGAAGAATGAGTCTCAGACTGCTTCGAGAAAAAGTCGGTGAGAACGAGCTGGAAGAACTATTAAGACTATTAAAGTTTCTCGGAGTATCCACCACTGAATCTAGAGTTTATCTCTTCCTCCTAACCTACGGGCCTATGACCGTCAGAGAGATAAGTGAAAAAATGAATGCTGCACAATCCAAGATCTACACTGCCGTCGAGAGCTTGGAGAAGAGAAACTGGGTCTATAAAGGAACTGGGCGACCCGCGAAGATCCATCCTACGCATGTGGAAGAAGTGTGGAGATACATTAAAGATAGGCTCAACAGGATGATGGATAACATAGAGACCAAGGTAATTCCCGCACTCCAGAGCCTGGAATCTGGGCGTGCCAACTACTATAAGGTTATGATAGTTGTGGAACCGCAGATAGAGCACATAGCTAAGAGAATAATGTTTGAGGATTCTAAGGAGGTTAAAGTAGCGATAGGTGATAAGAGGCTCATTACACCTGGATTAATGGAAGCACTAATATATGCTGCCAGGTGGAAAGCATTGAAGCTCATACTCCCGCCTGACCTGGATGACGATGGAAAGACCCTTGAAAACTTGGGTGCTCAAATAAAGTATAAGAAGGTGTTTGGCGGTGGTATTATAGGAGAAGAGATACTGTTAATCATTAATATGGGTGAAGAACTCACTGGTCTATGGAGTGATCACGCGTTCTTCAAAACATTAGCTGATATGTATTTTGACAGGTTGTGGAACGAGTAAATTGATTTCTTTACAATTTGTAAACAATATATAAGAGTTATACCAGTAATCACATACTCCTACCCTTCTAATAACACTATACCGAAAACATACTAAATGGTGATACTCGCAATGAAACTCATCACAGTCAAAATGCCCGAAATATATGTAGATGGAATAGACGAGTTAGTTAAGAATGGAAGATATAGTAGCAGAAGCGAGGTCATCCGCACAGCGATTAGGGAACTACTTAAACAAGAACTATGGAGAGGAATGGGCGCATATATGGGCGGAATAACTCCTTTTAAACCAAACAACCTGGTAGAAATGGAACTACCAGGTTAACTTCCTCCTTCTCTCATCTTCTCACCGTAAATTCATTGTCATACTAGTCTTACCTCTATAAAAATACTTGTGTACCATAGACTACTTTTGCTTCCATAATCTTAACAAAGGATTTAGTAATGTAATTTAACCTCTATTGATTCAGTGTGTTTTTGTATTTTTCTCTCAGCATATTTAATAAAGTAATTTACCGCCATTTTCAGAGGCATGTATTGAGGCTTGTTTAAGTATCCCTGGTTTATTATCCATTTAGCCCATTTTATAGAATGCTGCCCAGAAAGTAGCATTGCTTCCCTGTGATATTCCTTTACATGCTTGCTCTTGAACCCGTCCTTATCTTTCAATGCTCCCATTGGTACAAAGAACATTGGAACAATTAGGCTTGGATATGATTTAAGCCTCTCTAAAAGCTCTATTGTCGCATAGACATCATCTTCCGTTTCACCTGGAAGGCCCAGTATGAAGGTTGCGGCTGGGAATATGTTGTTCTCGATTAATATGTTGAATGCGTCTTCAACAACTTCTGGCCATGATTCTACTGGATAAGGAGCTGCTTTGGCAGGCATTATTTTCCTTGCTAGTTTGATGCTACCTGTTTCTATTCCAACCTCTGCACCATAGAACTTCCTGACATCGTCATCTAGAACTATATTAGTGATCCTTGATATTATCTTTCCGTGCTCTTCAGCGTATTTTACTGCAGCTAGGCTGACATGGCTCCAAGCAAATCCTGCTTCATATTCGTTTAAATGCCTAGCTACCATTTTATGCAGTTTGAGGAGAGGTTCTGCTCTCGGTTTGACAACATCTGCACCATACAATAGTATGTCTTCGCTATGTAGTACAACATTATTAATACCTGACTGCAAGTTAACTAAGATCTCGCTCTCAATTTTATCTAGGGGAATGAATCTTAGTGGTCTTAATGTCACACTACAGAACTTACATCCTCTAGGACAACCTCTCATTATTTCAACTAGGCCGCCTATACTTGGATGTTTTATTTCTGGGATCTCATCTATGCTAGGGCTTTCCTGGGGGTTTATGATGATTTTAGATGGGAGGGGTTTTTTATCTAGTATATGTTCTGCTATTTTAGTTATGGCTTTATCTGCTTCCCCCTCAACTAGGAGATCTACTGGCCATTTTTTCCTTGCGTTTTTACATGCTTCCCACTGCCAGACTGCTGGACCTCCTATAACTATCTTCATATTATGTTTACGTTTCGCTTCCCATATTGCTGGATGGCTTATGAACTCGATGAAGCTTTTCCTGTTAATAGGCGTCCTTTCTGTTAAGAGCCACCACTCGTTACTCGGTGGACCTAGAGCAAAATAGTCGTGGTGGCCGATCATTAGTGCCTTTGCTCCGTGGAGTACATAATATGGTACATAGTCAGGATCTATGACGTGAGCGTTAAATCCCTTATTCTGTAGTGCAGCCTCAAGTTTTCTTAGAGCGTATGGAGCGACTTTAGGTTTCCCATAGGCGTCTACACCTGGCGAAGGGCATGCAACCCATTTCCATAGTTTTTCTGGGATGCCTATAGCGGGGCCTGTTGCAGCGAATCCTATGAAGATCTTCCCGTGATGATCACTCATCAGGCACCTGTCCACGCTAAGGATGAAATCTGCATGAAGAAGCTTTTTTGGTTTCCTTGTTTTAGCCCCCTTGTTTGGGAGCCTCAAGACTCGTCGCCTCTGGAGGAATAGAATTGGCCTTCAGACCGTATTAGTTTTAAGTATAAATTTTAAGGTATAAACGGTGTAAAACGCGTAAATGATAGTAATGCAATCAGGTTCCTGAAACCATTGCATGCAAGTAGAATAAAGGCTGACCTAGATGTATAGGCTAATTGGGAACTCGCAGGGGTCGTATTATTAGTCTATACAGCGGATCTTCTCGTATTAGCTTAATATAACTGTGAGGAGGATCCCATCCAGGTATGATGTTTCTTATTTCATCTAGAGTTACTGGGTGGTGATATAATGCAGTGTTCAATATTTCTATGGCGAGTGCTCTTCTAGAATCTTTTATGTATCTGTATGCACCTCGCCCCACGCCTCTTTTGAACTGTCTCAATGTTCTCCATACATTTTCGGGAGTGTCTTCTATTACGTCTCCCGCTACGAATTCTCCTATTATGCTTCTAGTATCACTACTAACATAGAGTATTATGAGAGATCCTGGTAGAATCCTTGATTTTCTAAGCTTTCGGAGCTCGTATCTTTTGCGGCCAGAGAATATTGCTTCTGCGTATTTGGGTTTAATACTTAGGAGGAAGGCTTCAGTGTTTCTCATACTAGAGTTCCCTTGATATTACACTGTAAATCTTTTCAGGATAAACTTCATATAGTTTTCCGGCTAGTACAGCTCTTATATCTCTTACCTCGTGTTCAAGAAGTTCGATTGATGCCGCTATTAGCCCTGCATGAAACGGGTATCCTTCGAACTGTGCCAGTGATCGTTTCCTGCTTTCACGTAGAGAAGAGGATCTTGCATGTTTCAAGGCTTCAATGTAGTTTTTACCTTCAAAGATTGGGAAATATCTCTTTAGCTCAGAGTACAATTGCTCAGGATCGTTGCTATTATTATCATACGTCTGTCTAACTATATTCCAGTTGAACTTACATATATTTATGCCTGAATAAACTGTGGATATTATTTCTCCAGGCGTTCTCGTCCGGGAAGCATACAGTAAGCCTGAGACTAGGGTGTATATTATCCTCGGGCAAGTTACCTGTTTTACGGCTTCTCTACTCTGTGTATTCAGGTCTTGTAAGACAGATTGGATAAGCACCGGCCTAATGAGAGGTTGGCATAAATCGTAGATACCCGGGTCATTTGTTCTTTGGTAAGTATCAAGAGCTCCTTCAGAGAATTTTCTTGCCTCTGGAGTTTTAATTCTCTGAATTAGCTGTTTAGGTGTTTCTAGGGATTCTTCTTCTAATCCGTGCAGAGGCGTGTCTGGAATTTCTGGTGTAACTAGTGTTTCTATCGAGATAGGGGCACCCAAAGCAGTTCTTTTGAAAATGCTTAGGAGATCCCCAATTATATATGTGCAGAGATAAGCTTTTGCGACTTTATCCGCTGGTTGGGGGGCTATTTTAGATAGCTTAAGCGAGTACCTCACAATTACCTTATTAAGCGCCCTTTCTACTTCACTAAAGCTTCTTGCTTCTAGTTTCTCTTCTTTAAGAACTTTGAACTCATTAGCGTCTCTTAAGGCTTCTTCGAAGTTCTCAACTAATGCCAGACTTCTTATATCATCTGTTTTAGCTAGATTGCTAAGAGCTATTCTTAGTTTTGGGAGTATTTTAGCATAACCGAATTGGCTCAAGCAATTGCACCTCGGATCAAGTCAAGAGCGAGCTCTACCGCCTCCTCGTATTTCTCCTCCCCTGTTTTCTTTAATCGCTCAACTTCCTTTCTAATCTTCTTATTATACGATTCTCTTAGCTTCATAGCTTCTTCTTCCAGAGCAGCTTTCACTTGGTCTCTAGCTACCTGATACGCGGATGCTGATTCGTTTTTTATCTCTACAACAAGTTCTTCAGCAATTACTAGCAGATCGTTTGCCACTTCATCGAGTTCCCCCCTTATCCTATTCAAATCCGATTCAAACTCTACCAAGGCTTTACCTAGTTTTTCCACACTACTCGACAAGCTAAGCACCCATTTGCTAATATTATCCCATACCATTTGGGATACGGTGAAATGTAAGTATTAAATAATTTTAGATTACTTCAATTCTTCTCTTTATAGCTAGTACAAGCCCAGGTAAAATCTCTTCAACTCTCCCATGTATAACTGCATTCGCCAACGAGTCCAGCGGAGTTTCCTGTAGGTTTACTATTGCAAGAAAAACCCCGGAACTATGAGCATGCCATGGTAAACTTGCTGCCGGTTGCACGACGAGACTTGATCCTACGGATAAGAAGACTTTACATTTTCTAGCTAACTGTAGGGATTCCATATAGACCTTATAGGGAAGCGGTTCTCCGAAGAAGACAACATCAGGCTTCAGTAGACCACCACACTTTGAGCATCGTGGGGCTTCTCCCTTACCGACTTTCTCAAGTGCTTCGTGAATAGGATACCTGGAGCCGCATGAAGTACATACTGCTCTATACGCGTTGCCATGTATCTCTAATACTTTCCTGCTTCCAGCCCTCTGATGCAAGCCATCGATATTCTGCGTTATAACTGCCTTGATGAGCCCCATTTCCTCAAGCTCAGCTAGAGCTTTATGAGCCGGGTTGGGTTGCTTGTCTTCTAGTTCTCCTACTAATTGTCTATAATAGATCCAAGAAATATCTGGGCGTGAGTGGAAATAACTTAATTCGAAAATAGATGGATCTATTCTACTCCACAGGCCTCCTGGGCTTCGGAAGTCTGGTATACCACTGGGTGTACTTATGCCTGCGCCTGTTAACACTACGCTGCATCCTTCGGCTTCTATGATTTTTTCTGCTATTTTCTCAATAAGATTCTGATAGCTCTTCAAGGATCTCATTTACCACCTTTTCAGCTAATTCAAGATCGGCCTGCTCGGCCTCCTCTAGGAGTTCAGGGAGACTTTCTCTTATTATATCATCGAGCTCCCCCTCGACATCTATTACCGCTCTCTTGATTATCAGAGGCTGCGGTTCTATTACTGCCCCCTTAACAACAGCTTCCTCATCCATGGTTTCTACGAGCAGAATACCTACTCTTCTTTCACCTAGCTTTACCTCGTATACAGCATCGTCGAGAGGCGTGATACCACGCCTCTCGACTTGATACTCCGGGGGAGTAGCTATCTCTTCAGCTTTTGCAATAGACTCTGACAATATTTTTGACACCTCTTCACCTGGAACTCTCTTGAAAACCTCTAATCTAAGTGCGTCCCATAGCCACTTTATAGTTCCATCCTCGATTTCATAGTCTATTCTCACTCTAACAACATCACCTTTGTCTATCTTTAACTTATTCACAAGAATATCGAAAAGAATCCTATTCAGCTCAGCAGCTGCTCTAGCTACCTCCTTGTTATCCAGTTCTCTTGATTTAACTTTGTCGCGGAGCTGAGCGAAGAGTACTCTTCTAGCTTTATCCGCATAGGCCCCCGCGATTATGAGCCCCGTACTGAGCGTCTGGGGCATCGAGTTTCACCCCGCTGGAAGTTACACACGTTTCATTTTCACTTACTATATATGGTCTAGTTGGAATAATATATATCTCCAAGACAGATTTGTTTCATCGGGTATTAATTTATAGACTCCGGTTCGATTTAGCCAGTGTAGACTGAGAGGTGCTATTTATAGTGCCGGCGAATTTACCGCCAGAAGCGAAAGCCAAATATGCAAAGTACCTAGACGCGAAGACTATTGAAGAGAAAATACAGGCTTTAGAAGAATTTGTTTCAGCTGTCCCCAAACATAAGGGAACAGAGAATCTTATGCTATGGGCTAGGAAGAAGCTTGCTCAATTAAGGCGAGAGCTTGAGGATGAGAGGAGGCGCCGTAAGTCTGGAGGCGGCGGTATAAGATTCATGGTTCAAAAATCCGGTGCAGCTCAAGTATCAGTGCTAGGTCCTGCGAATTCGGGTAAAAGCACACTAGTCCATAGGCTAACACGAGCTAAAACATTGATCACTGGCTACCCGTACGCGACGAGGCTTCCTACTCCTGGCATGCTCCCGTTCATGGATGTTCGGATACAATTGGTAGACACCCCGAGCTTTATGTTGAGCGATCCTGACAGTCAATGGAATAACAGGATAATAGGATTGGCGAGAAACGCTGATGCCTTACTCATAGTATTCCCACTAGATTCCCCATCGTTAAAACAAGACGTCATATCTACTATAAAGCTACTCGGAGATAGAGGTATAGAAATCAGTAAAGGAAAAGGTTATGTATATGTGGAGCGCACTCGCGGTATAGGTGAGATCAAACTCTATGTTAATGGTAGACTGAAGGGTTTCACGGAAGAGCAAGTGAGGAAGCTCCTGAGGGAATACCGGATCTATGGGGCGCATGTCTATGTTGAGGGAGAAGTCGGCCTCGACGATGTTGAGAGGGCTATCTTCACTAGAACAATGTTTAAACCCACAATACTTGTTTTCAACAAAGCTGATCGATCCCTCTACAGTAGAAAAGAACTACTTGAACTGAAAGATATCATCCCAAGCGAGGTCCCTGTACTTGTGGGGATAGCCAAGTCGGGTAAAGGATTTGAGAAGCTGGGCGAGATTCTCTTCGAAAACCTTGGAATAATACGAGTTTACACTAAAGAACCGAATGGTGAAACAGCGAAGCAACCGCTTGTCCTAAGGAGAGGTGCTACAATACTGGATGTGGCGAAAAGTGTTCATTCAAGGTTGGTAAAGAATTTTAAGTATGCGAAAATATGGGGTCCCAGCGCCAAATACCCTGGTGAGAGAACAGGATTGGACCATGTTGTAGAAGATGGTGATATAGTAGAGATTCACGCTTAGGAAAGGAGGAGGTGTTTTTACTGGTTAGCCAAATATTCTTCTATGTGTTTAGCTACCTCCACCCCGCTCTTCAGGGCGGGCCCTATAAGGCTAGGTCCGTGTCGTACATCTCCTGCTGCGAATACTCCTTTCCTAGAAGTCATGAACTTCTCATCAGTCAATACTACACCATGGCTGTCTACTCTTATTCCACAGCAACCATCCTTTATCGGGGGTGTAGGTAATACACCAACAGCTTTTAGGGCATAATCGAATTCCTCCTCAAACTCGCTACCTTCTATGGGAAATGGTTTAGGCCTTTTCTCAGCAGATGTCTGAATTAGCCTCATTCTAACGAATTTGACTATCTTCTTTTCTCCTTCCCTTCTGAATTCAACTGGAAGCGTTTGCTCCCAATATTTTGCACCGTGCAATATCAAGTTGTCAATTTCTCTGGGACCCATCGGTGCATATTGCTTGGATCTCCTGTAGCTTAACACCACCTCGCTTACCTTACCCTTGAACTCCGGGTAGCTCAGAGGTATGAGCACGCTATCAGCTGCCGTTAAACCTCCACCTACAATAAGGACACGGCCATGTAAAGGCGGTACTTCATCCCAGCTCTTGTAACCGTATTTAGCCATATGAACTGCTACAATCCATTCAACAGCAGGGTAAACCCATTCAGCATTCTTCTCTTCTCCTACTGTACCCATTGATCTAGTCTTCCATGTTCCCGTAGCTATTATAGTTGCATCATACTCATTTATGATATCCTCAAGGTGAACTCGATTCTTTGGTGAAATTACTTTATCCATTAATCCTAAGTCTCCGACCATATCTACCTTTGTGTTCAACACGAATTTTACTCCCGCATCGATTAGTTCCTTGATACCCTTCCTTACAGGTTCCTTAGGGATTCTCGTTATTGGTATACCGAAGAGGATCAACCCTCCGGGCTCTGGGTTTTGATCGTAAACAACAATCTCGTGTCCTTTACACCTCATTATCCCAGCTGCGCCCAGACCTGCGGGTCCAGCGCCTATTATTGCAATTCTCTTCCCTGTCGAGGCAGGTATTGCATCCGGTTTACATCTTAAGAACTTCACGGCTACCACTCTCTAAAGGGCTTATTATTCCGTGTCCGCCTTTTCCAGGAATCCTCATATATAAATACTAGCCTCTCTCTAGGGATATGTTTATCTTAATTTTAGAGAGAATATCTTATACTATGGAATACAATTTAACACCTTGGGAGGTGCTGTTTCGTGAATACCAGTACTTTCAACCCGGAGGATATTATTAAGCTAGCACTTGTTAGTGATCCGAGGGCAAGTCCCTCTGAATGTAGAGTTCTTTACGTTAATGGGAGAATGGATAAAGACAAGAATAAGTATGTCTATACTATTTGGGAGGCATCTCCTAATGAGCCTCCTAAACCTCTAACCAAGGGACCATCTGATACTTGCCCTAAGTGGAGTCCTAGCGGGATGATGGTTGCTTTCCTGTCTAGGAGAGAAGATGGGAAGGATGGAGAGCTCTGGATTATGAAGCCTGGAGGAGAAGCTTGGAGAGCATTCAAGGCGGAAGCCGGGATTGATAACTATGAGTGGGTCGGTGATGAAGAGATCATTGTTCTAGCAGGATACGGTAAGCAAAGTGAAATTGTTCACGTTATAGAGCATCTTCCCGTATGGATAAATGGGACGGGTTACAACTATTTTGTTAAACAAAAACTGCAATTACTACGGCTTGGCGGTGAACCTGAAACTCTCGCTGAGGCAGGTAGGGATAAATGGATTGAGAGTTTCTCTGTGAGCCCTGATGGGAGATACGTGATTTACACTCTAACAACAGATGAGCTAAAGCCTTATCTCAGTGAGATCCATATATATGACCTGATAGAACGGACTGATAAAGTTCTAGCTAAGGACTGGATAGTGTGGAATGTAGGCTGGACTGATAGTGTAGATAAAGCATGGTTTATCGGTAAAGAATGGAAGTACGCCCGGGAGAAAGGTGTTTCAATAGCACATACAAGACTTTATACAATAATGTTAAATGGGAGAATCGAGTGTTTAACTTGTAGGTTTCCCTACAATATATCAAGTAGTGTCAATAGCGACAGCAGAGGCCCGAGATGCGGTAAGCCTGTTGAATGGAAGGCTGGTACGGCTTATTTCTACGCTTCTGTCAAGGGTAGAGTGTTTCTAGCATCACTTCAACCTGGGAGTGAAGGTCCCCTGCTTCTATATGAGCTGGGTAATGGGAGTGTTGACGGGTTCTCACTGGGTAGAGATTGTATTTACTATACTATGATGAATCATAAGGAGCCTGCGGAGCTTTATTGTTATGATCCGAATACTGATGTTAGGAAGAAGCTCACGTGGCACAATGTAGGGTTTGCAAATAGTGTTTGGTTAGGAAGTCATGAGCACTTTCTAGTTAAAGCCAGTGACGGCGAGAATATAGACGCGTGGATAATGAAGCCTAGGGATTTCGACGAGTCAAAGAAGTATCCAGCGATCCTCTATATTCATGGCGGCCCGAAAACAATGTTCGGCGAAGGCTTTATGATGGACTTTCACGCCCTAGCATCCAAAGGTTTCGTAGTTATTTACAGTAATCCTAGGGGAAGCGATGGCTATGTAGAAGATTTCGCTGATATAAAAGGAGACTATGGAGGCAGAGACTATGAGGATCTTATGGAAGTGTTGGAAGAAGCTCTTAGGAAGTATCCATGGATTGATGGTGAAAAAGTAGGTGTGACTGGTGGGAGCTACGGTGGCTTCATGACTAACTGGGTAATAACTAAGACAAAACGGTTTAAGGCTGCTGTTACACAGCGGAGCTGCAGTGACTGGATAAGTGATTATGGAACAACGGATATTGGCTGGTACTTTACATCGGAATCCATCCTCGGCAATGTAGAAGCTCCTCCACCGTGGCTTGCTCCTGAGAAGTATATAGAGAAGAGTCCTCTTTGGAGTGTAGAAAATGTAGAGACTCCTCTACTAATAATACATGGCATAGAAGATTATAGGTGCTTCCTAGGGCAGGCGGTAGAATTTTTCACTGCTTTGAAGCTGAGGAATATTGATACTAAACTTGCTCTTTTCCCCGGTGAAAATCATGATCTCTCGAGAACAGGTAAACCAAAGGCCCGTATAGAGAGGGTGAAGCTGATCCTAGACTGGTTCGACAAGTACCTCAAAGGTGGAGAAGCAATTGACTCTAGCGGTAAAGGGGCTTAGAAAAACATATGGTTCTATTGTAGCCATTAATAATCTCTCTTTTTCTATCGGTGAAAACAGTATTCACGGGCTTGTAGGACCTAATGGTAGTGGTAAAACAACCACTTTCAAAAGCATATTAGGGCTTACTATACCGGATAGTGGGGAAATACTCCTCGATGGTGAGTCTTTACTTGGAAAGAAAGGATATAGGCTTCGGGGTAGGATAGGTTTCTCGCCTGAAACAATAGCATTGCCGTCATGGCTTACTGTTGAGGATTTCCTTTATCTCACGGCTAAACTAGACGGGCTAAGCAAGAGAGGCTCAGAGCAATTAGCTGAGAAAGCTATCGAGGAGTTCGGCTTGGAAGAACTAGGTAATACGAGTATATCAAAGCTAAGTAAGGGCCAGAAGAAAAGAGTGCTAATAGCTCAAGCACTAATCCAAGACAAGCAAGTATATCTTCTCGACGAGCCTATGACGGGATTAGACCCTGAGTGGGTTATAAGGATCAGAGAAATCCTCAGGGAGAAAGCTAGGCAAGGCTCTTCCATTATTGTTTCAAGCCACCTTCTACGGGAACTCGAGACTCTGATAGACAGTGTTACTATAATAAAGTACGGAGTAGTTCTGTTTACAGGAAAAATAGGTGATCTAGCCTCGGCTGTCGGCATGATCGGAATAAAGGTTTCTATAGAAGTAGATGACCCGAAGAGGGGTCTAAATATCTTGGAGAAATTTGGTCTGGAAAACATTAGAATAGATGATGGTAAGATTGAGGTTTCAGTGAGATCGAAGGATAAAATCAATAGCATTATAGAGAATCTAGTAGAGGGTGGGGTGAGGGTTTACCAAGTAAGCACAAGTGAGGCCGGTCTTGAGGATGCGTATGTAAAGCTGTTGAGGAGGTCGAGATTGCTTGGGAAACCGTAGTTTTTGGGGGGTGATTGAGTATGAAGTCAGAAGGCTCAGGTCAAAGAAGAGTTTTTATTTCATGGTACTCATAGCCCTCCTGCCATTTGTTACTGTTACAATAGTGAAGTACTTCAACCTAGAAACCCATGGCATCTTCCCTATAGAGCAGAGCAATTACTTATGGTTATACTTGTACGGCACTCCTCGAACTATCGGCGGTGGCATATTGGTTTCAGCTACAGGTATTGCCGCATACATGTGGCTGTTCGCTTCACTTTTTGGCGGCGATACCTTGGCGTCTGATATTGAAGAGGGGTGGATCCAAGTTTTATTATCCAAGCCTCTGACTAGGTTTGAATACATAGCTGGGAAGGTTATAGCTGCTCTGGGGGTATTAGCATCTGTTTATTTCATAGGAGCTTTATCTTCTCTTATATCAGCATATATTATGGCTGGGTCACAAGGGTATGCTTACCTAGTTATAGTTCTTCCTATAGTAACAGCATTGTCATCTATTCCAATTATCTTATTATCAGCATGGGTCGGCGGCTATACTGGAAGCTCGTTAACCGGCCTGTTATCAGGTATAGGCCTCTATTTCCTGTCAAATACTATAGCTGGACTTGTAGGGTTCACTGCTGGACCAAGGTTTATCCAAAGACTTATGGACTATAGCCTATTAGACCCGATTAAAGCTAGTACTCAAACCTCCTTAGTGACAGTCATGTATCTAACCGGCGTGCATAAAATTGTTTTCCCAAGAATTAATGGGGTATATCCAGTTTATAGTGTCAACAGATTATTCACTGGTTCATGGGTGAACCTCATTACTTCCTCTATCATTATATTTTTCTTTATAGTAAAATGGTTCTCCCGCAAATCCTTCTAATTCTTACTTAGGAAACAGGCTTCCAGCAGATGCCTAGATCCGTTGCTCTTTTCCTTGCTTTGATTATCTCTCTTCTACATGGTCTTCTAGCTATGTCTTTCCACTTACTGGGGTATTTTGATACGAGATGCACAGGTATGTATTGCTTCATGACGTTAACCAAGATATTATCTGACGGCAATTCGTCCGCTATGTATTTAAGTACTCGGAATGTACAACATTCAAGGTGCCCTGGTAAAACGAGGTGCCTTACTATCATGTCACCTATGCTGGAGGCCATTTTCAAATTTCGCGTAGTGATTTCCCAGTAATTCGGCGTCCCACTTAATCTAAATGCGCATTTATTATTCCCATACTTGAAATCCGGGAGCCATATGTCAATTACATCTAGGAGGAGTTCTAATAGTGCCTCTGTCATATACATATTGCTATTCCATAGTTGAGGCTTGTTATGCGTAGCATAAAGCAAGCTTTCAAGTATTATATGTGCACTTGGAGTGGGTTCTCCGCCTACATGATTAATGTTTCTAGCTCCTTCCAATGCAAGTTCATCTTGAATGGTAGCTAGCTCTCTTGGTGTAACAGGTGTTCCATGTCGAGGGTATTCTTGGCTGATGTCATGGTTTTGACAGTAAACGCATGTAAAGTTGCATCCTCCATAGAATATTGTCCCGCTTGGGACGAGAGGTGCTTCTTCCCCGAGATGAAGGAATGCCGAATGTACGTATGCCTTGTCATCCAGCCTGCAAGCACCGATTTTCCTTTCCCTA
Organism: Candidatus Tiamatella incendiivivens; assembly: GCA_015522635.1. Taxonomy (NCBI): domain Archaea; kingdom Thermoproteati; phylum Thermoproteota; class Thermoprotei; order Acidilobales; family Acidilobaceae; genus Tiamatella (SeqCode); species Tiamatella incendiivivens (SeqCode). The sequence continues at coordinate 32,548 of WALW01000001.1, forward strand.
TTAATCATACACCGTCTTTCACATAGGATACAAGGGTTAACGAGTTTCCTCACAATTCTCACTTTCAACTCTAGGAAGCTCACGCCCCTATTTGCTCGTGGAAGACGGCTAATTAAACTGGGATCGTCCTTTATTCTCCTAAGCAGATCCCTGAAATCCGGTGATACTCGATGATGTATTCCAATCAACTCTTGTAATGTAAGGTTCTCCAAATCTCTACGATCCAGTCCACCGATAACATACGTCTTCGCGATCTTATATCGAGGTCGAGCACGACCTTTAAGTACAAGGTGATACCATGAAAGTCTTCTCAGAACCTCAGGATGCCTCCATACAGTGATAGCATCAGACCTTATATTTGAGTATTCAAACACTATAACAATCCTCCCCTAAACCAGTATATCCGATCATCAGACTAATACTATAAGTAAATAACCTGTTTCTTGGTTTTAGGATTATCTGGTGTATACGGCTTGGATAACAGGAATGCAACTACTGTAATTAGAAACGAGGCTCTCAAACTCAATGCTCCTCTCGACCCCTTCGGATTGATAGAACTCTATACTATTCTCAAGCCACTCTTAGGACTTGACCCGGTCACAGCTAAGAAGACTAGAGAGCTAGAATACATGAGTGCAGTTGAGTATCTGATCGGCTCCTTTAAGAAATTGGGTGTCGACAACCCTGAGGATCTTGCGTCCAGATTAGTTGATAGAATACTGAATAGATGCATAGATGGATGCAAGGACAAAGGGTCATGGTAAAAAAAGTGAAGTTATGGTCTAATACTTGGGAGGCTTAGAAAGTAGCCTAGGAATATGAGTGCTACAATTACAATAACAGGGTTGAGATCCCTCCATTTTCCAGTGAGGAGTTTAACTACTGTATATGTTATGAAACCTATTCCTATCCCGTCTGATATACTGTAAAGGAACGGCATGCTTGTTATGGTGAGAAATGCTGGAATAGCTTCAGTGTAGTCGTGAAGATCTATTTCCTTTATAGCTCTAGCCATCAGTAGTCCTACTATAATTAGAGCTGGAGCCGTGGCGTATGCTTGTGCTATTGTGAAGAGTGGTGCTATGAAGAGACTGGCGAAGAATAGCAGTGCTACTATGAGAGAAGTTAAACCTGTTCTACCGCCTTCCTCAATTCCGCTCGCACTCTCAATATAGGTTGTAACAGTACTCGTCCCAAGCATAGCTCCGAAAGTTGTCCCTAAAGCATCAGTTAGCAATACTTCTCCTATTCTCTCGACTTTCCCATCCTTTCTAATGTATCCTGCTAAACTTGCCAATCCTGTTGCCGTACCTAGAGTATCGAAGAAATCCACTACGAAGAATGTGAAAACAATTATTGTTGCTGTGAAAAATCCCAAGTCGGCTAGTCCATGGAGATCCATTTTCATGAACAGGCTAAAATCTGGTCTAGCAAAGACTGTGCTTGGAGGATTTGTGAGGCCGGCCGTAATTCCTGTTATAATTGCTAGGATTATGGAGATGAGTAGAGCTCCAGGAATTCTAAGGGACATAAGGACTGCTGCAATTAAAGTAAAGCCTAGAGCTATTAATGTAGGTATACTGTGAAATGCATTTGAATCCATTGCTAGGGCAATTAGATGACCATTCTTTGTTACTTGAGCAGTGATTAACCCTGCATCATTGAATCCTATTAGTGTTAGGAATAATCCGATTCCCGTTCCTATAGCATACTTGAGATTTTGTGGGATCGAGTTAGCTACGCTCTCCCTGACTCTAGTCACACTCAATATAACGAACACTATTCCCTCGACAAACACTGCAGCCAGAGCTACTTGCCATGGTTCTACTCCTACTACTCCTTCTCGTGAGAGTATCCCAGCTATAAATGGAACGACTGTGAAAGCGAAGTATCCGTTCAAACCCATTCCAGGTGCTAATGCGAAAGGCATCTTAGCATATAATGCCATTATCAGAGTGGCTAGACCAGCACCTGCCGCAGTAGCAACCACGAGGGCTTGCTTAGGCATTCCAGTTGCTGATAGGATAGCTGGGTTAACGAATAGGATATACGCCATTGTCATGAACGTTGTAAATCCTGCTACTACTTCCTTCCTCGCATTAGCGTTATCCATATCTGAAGGTTTCAATTTCTCGAGAATAGATCCGTTCGATGGCATTTTTAACATCCATGTTTCTGGTTTATTGAAAATTCTGGTTTTATTTAAATGTTATACCTAGATAAATTTTAAATAACCGTGAAAGAATGAATGTGGAATCGTTTATTACTGGTGATTATCATTTTGGACAACAGGATATTGATGAGCCAACACCTAGAGGAGCCCGCATTGCCAGGCTATGACTTATTCCCTGCTGTCTGAGTCCCAAACCAAGTATTCCGGGGAGAAGAATGGGTATAATAGATACATTAAGAGGTATTGAACTAATATCAGCTAGAGCTAAAGCAACCTACTCTGATTTCATCCTGGCAGGACCACTCAATCTCTGGTTTAAAAATATCATTAGAAACCCAGAGTCAAGATACATTATTATCACAAGTAGAGGAAGCGGGGAAAGATTGAGAGAGTATCTATGTGTTAATGCAAAAACCCTTACGTGGGGAAATGAATGGAGAAAAGTTAGAGGGAAACTAGCGAGGTGTTCACTATATAATAGATACCTAATAGAATTACTAGCCGACCCTGCTCTCCGAGACGACCTACCAGAATATCATGCCAGGAATCTAGCGAAAATAAGTGACAATATACTCATCGGAAATTACCTTGTAAAACTAGCACCCTTAAGCTTTGAGAGAACCCTACAAGAAACGCTCAGGCCATATAAAACCGAGAATTAAATAGGTATCCAGAACCTATTTGTATGAATAGGTGCAAAAGCGTGTTGATAGGGGTAATGAGTGACTCCCACGATAACGTACCTAATGTGAAAAAGGCCTTATACGTATTCAAGGAAAACAACGTTAGAGCCGTAATTCATCTAGGAGACATTGTTAGCCCATTTACACTGAAAGAAATATGCAACCTAGAGATCCCGGTCTATGCTGTTTTCGGGAACAACTGCGGGGAGAAGATCCTACTAAGCAAAATAGCTCAAGACTGTGGCGTAAAACTATCATATCCCCCTTATCAAATAGAGTTAGGAGAAAGCCCTAAAAGAAAGATCCTAATGTTACATGGTTTCGGCTCAAAAGAACAAACGATCAGTTTAGCTAGAATACTAGCCAAGTCAGGGGAGTACGATGCTGTACTTTTCGGGCATACACATGAGCCTCTTGTTGAGAAACACCACAATACTATTTTGTTGAATCCTGGAGAAGTACTCGGGTATCTATCCGGTAAGGCAAGTATAGCCCTTCTAGAATCTTCGACACTCGAAGGGAGGATCATTTATCTTGACTGAGGATGACTCTGAGTTAATCCACATCATAAGATTACTATCCAGAAACACAGATAAAGAAATATGCGGATTCCTATTAGGAACCGATGAATTCCAGGTAGTATTCCCAGTAGAGAATATTTCTAACCGACCTAAAACCGAGTTCTACATGGACCCCTATGGTATACTTATAGCACACAAATTGAGTGAAAACTTGGGGCTAAACGTCATGGGAATATATCATACTCACATATACGGGCCTCCCGAACCAAGCTTAAAGGATAAGGATGGCATGAAGCTATGGCCGCTTCCCTGGCTTATAGTCTCACAAAAATCCCACCAACTTGTTTACCCGGAATAACGTGTTTCACCCTGGCTAATTGTTCATTTTTGATACAGTAAACCTATAGAAGTGAACATGGTATAAGTTGTTATCTTGAGGTGAGACAAAATGAGCGGGGAAAAGAACGAAGAAAACGAGAAATACTTAAACATGATCCCGGAGGACGATCGCGGAGATGTAATAATGGTTAGAATGATTCTCAAAAGTGTTACAGAGTTCTTAAAAGAAGCCAAAGAGCCTATAGAGGAGCTTTTAAAAACACTTGGTGCAAGTCTTGATGGCAGTAAAATAGGTCAAGATGTAGCTAAGTTTTATAAAAGCCTCATAGAAGCCGGCATTCCAGAGGATATGGCAAAGCAAATGACGACAGACTATTTCCAGAAGAGGGTTGAGGCAGCCAATATTCTTAGTAGTCTAACAAAAATACTAGGAACGAGAAGAGGAAAATACATGCTCTCTAATATAGAGAAAGTAATAGAGAAAGAAGAAGAGGAAGAAGAGTAAAATAATCTAAAACTACGCAACTGAACACTAGACTACTCTGACTATAACGTGGTTTAAATTGCCTAGAAAACGGGGAGATCTACATAATCGAGTCGAAAAAATAGAAGCTCTTTTGCGAAGCATAACTAGTTATGATGATAGTTTGACTCCTCTCATCATCTTTCTCGTCGAGTTAGGATTGACAGCTCCTATCAAACTCGTGGATGTATTCAAACGAATGAAGAAGGCCTACCGGGATCTTATAGATATCGGAATAAGGGACGACATTACAAAGAGTATGATTAGCATAATAGCTAGCAAAGGAGAGTTAAATGTAAGTGAACTTGAGAGAGAGGTAAGAAGACTTAGAGGAACTGCTTCTCGGAGGATTATTTATGAAAGGCTCAAGACCCTAGAGAGTGCAGGCATTGTAATATCTGTTAAAAGAGGTAACAGGAGGTATGTTAAACTATCGGAAAAATACGGTTAATAGTAGTAGTTCAACAGTATGGTCTTTACTAGAGTCTGCTGGTTTAGTTATTATTCTGCTATTCGACCTAGGCTTAGCATTCCTTACTCTTAAAGCTAGGATAAAACTATGGAAATGGCTCAGTGTATGGAGATTTAGGAGAACCCTTAGGAAAGCAAAGCTACCGAGGGATCTAGAACAATACCTCGTGGATAGGTATACTGTATTCTTAGAAGAAAACCTATCTCTCGAGCGTCTTATCAATGTAGAATCAATAGGTAAATGGTTTGGTTATACAAAGATTTCTCGTAGTATTAAAATTCATTAGGATCATTACTCTAATCTACGATATCTAATTAGGGGCGTGGTTTTTGAGCAGCGAGATGGCTGTTAACGTGATTAACTTACATAAAGTTTATCCTAGCGGGGTATATGCAGTTGATGGTCTCTCATTTAATATAGAGAGGAGTGAAATCTACGCGTTGATAGGCCCTAATGGTGCCGGGAAAACTACTACTCTACGTATTGTAGCTACCCTCATCAAGCCGTCGAGAGGAAAAGTTGAAGTATTCGGGTTTAATGTATTAGACAAGCCTAATGAAGTTAGAATGATGATATCGTATCTACCTGAGGAAGCTGGTGCTTACAGGAATCTAAAAGGTATTGAATACCTGAAATTCATGGCTGGCTTCTATAGTCGAGGGCATAGGAGCCCAGAAGACATCGCTAGTGAAGCGGCCGAGATTAGTGGCTTGGAAGACAGATTACTCGACAAGGTTAAAACCTATAGTAAAGGTATGAAGAGGAGGCTTCAGATAGCTAGAACGCTTGCTCCTCATCCTAAGTTAGCTATATTGGATGAGCCTACAAGCGGTCTAGATGTTGTAGCTAGTATGGAGATAAGAGATACTATTAAGAGATACCGTGAGAAATTTGGGATAACGATCCTCCTAAGCAGCCATAATATGCTTGAAGTAGAATATCTTAGTGACAGGGTAGGGATTATTTACAAAGGAAGGCTCCTGGCAGAAGGCCCTCCTAGAGAGATACTCGAAAAAACAGGAACACGTAACCTAGAGGAAGCTTTCAGATTTTTGATCAAAGAGGAGGATGCCTAATGATAGGGCCTTTAGTTAAAAAAGAGATTCTTGACCTACTAAGAGATCCGCGGATAATCCTAGGAATGATAATCCTTCCATTGATAATGTTTGGCGTCCTAGGAGAAGTGATGAGTTATGGGACGCAGCAAGCGATATATGTTGCTCAACCTACTAATATGAGAATAGCCGTCATCGATCAGGATCACTCCAACTATTCACGAGACCTTATCTCATACTTAAAGAGTATGACTAGAGAAACCATTCCACTGGAAAATATACCACAGGATCCGGGTGCATTTGCTGAAATGAACGGTTACACAGGAGTAGTAGTAATATCGAAAGGCTTTGGATTCAACTTGACTAGGGGGTTACCAGGTAAAGTGCAAGTCTTCACATACATGAGAGAAGTAAGTATTGCTGAGGCAAGTAGAATTACTTCACTTGTAGGCCTTGTTAACGGCTATGGGGGAATTGTTAAAAGCAAGTTTGCTTCTAAAGTCAGCGTATCTACCGCATTCATTAACAATCCCCTATGGGTAACTGGAATAGTAACTATGGGAGGTAAACTCTATAGCTCTTCCCAAGTAAATGCCTTGACAGGCCTCCTATTCTCTGTAGTATTTGCCCCCCTTATAGTTGTGGGATATGCTAGTCAGATTGCAGCAACCACAATGGGGGTGGAAAAAGAGGAACATACTCTTGAAGTTTTGCTTAGCCTCCCATTGAATAGGAAAAGTATCGTTGTCGCGAAACTTTCCGGTAGCATTGTTATTTCAATACTTGCCACACTAGGGTTATCCGCAGGATTATACATATACATTGATAGTATAGGTGGATTATCAGGTGCCGGAGGAATGCCGTTAGATCTGCTGAAAAACGTTCTAACACCATACAGTCTCCTAGCCATCACCATTGCATTGATCATAGGGGTTATACTGGCTACCTCCCTTTCGATGCTACTAGGCATATTCGGAAAAGACGTTAGAAGCAGTCAATCCATGGCTGGCATTATATGGACACTAGTATTTGTTGTCGGTTACGGGCTTGCTATGATTCAATTCTCAACACTTAGTAATTCGATGAGATACGTAATTGCCGCTACTCCACTTGCTGCACCTGTTCTAGCGCTAAAGCTCTCAATGACGGGAATAAACGAGTTTGTATGGATAAGCATATTATTCCATGTTATTGAAACAGTTTTAGTGCTATACGTACTTGCAAAGTTCATTAGCAGCGAGTTATTAATCACAGGGCTTGGGCTATTGGACAGACTTAAGAAAAGGAGGCCTACAATCATAAGTAGAAAACAAAACACATAACATGCCGAGGGAACACTGAAAGGAGGCGACTTGAATTCCGATTTGTTAAGCTAATAACTGTAATATTGATCTCAGGGTTGGTTTTGACAGGTATATTGGTGGTGATCCACGATTTTTTCTCTTGGACTTTATGGAAGACAAGTATTGAAGAGGAAATAGATGGCCTTGGTGGATGGGTAAGAATAATATCATGGAATCCTAATGGAGATGAAATTGCAGTAGGTTTAGGCGGATTCAATTTAACGGATAAGAGAGGGGCAGTTCTAGTATACGATTCTAAGGGGGATATGCTGTGGAGTTACAAAACGAGTTCTCCCATTGTGAATTTAGAGTGGGTTTCTAACGGAAAGAACCTTTTCGCGGCAACTAAGACTGGTGAAGTATATCTATTCAATCCTGTGAAGGGGAAAATCATATGGAATACGAACTTGCATGCCTATATATTTGATGCATCATGGAATCCTAGTAAAAAAGCAATTGCCGTAGCTACAGGTATACCAGCTTCTGGAGTGTACTTGTTTGACATAAATGGCTCTCTAAGATGGAGCAAGCCTTCATCTATGGAAGCCTATGATGTGGAATGGAGTAGCAATGGGGAGTTATTGGCTGTTTGTTACACTATGAACATACCCACTACATCCGGGAAACTGGTTATTTATCAGTTCAATGGTAAACAAGTCTATAGCTATAACACCTCAAGCGAGTTCTGGAAATCTAGTTTTTCGCCTTCGATGAATTATCTTGTAATTGTATATGGATTTCCCTATCATAGTGTAGTAACGTACAAGTTTAATGGTTCACTAGTTAAACCAGCCTCAAAAGCCTATCTAGGCGGTAGTGTTTGGAGTATATTCTGGCGGGCCAGTAAACTCATGTTAGCTGTAGGATTCCCTGGTAATCGTTTTGTGATAACTTCTCCTACTGATCTCAAAAATGGGATAACTCTAGGTGTTCTGAAAGGAGATTTAACGGCGAGTGCACCTAACCCGGAGGGTAACATAGTGGCAATTTCGACGGAATGGTTTGAACATTATACAAAGAGCCACGGATCACTCTATGTTTATGATTCTAATGGACAGTTACTATGGAGTACGAACCGGCTTAATGGCGGAGGATATGCTCTAGACTGGAGTCCTAATGGAAAAGAACTTATTGTCGGGACGAAATTGGGCACACTATACCTCTTAGACACGAACCATTTCCGGTATGGAGCTTATTTAGACGGGTTATCTTTGCTTGTAGGAATATTACTATTTATGGTGATTGTGATTTTAGTCAACATCCATTTCCCTAGACTACTCAAGTTCTTCTAGCCTTTCAACCTAAGAGTTTTTACTTTAACAAGTAAATTCCTATTCAACACTTAGAGATCTAAGAGGGTGCTATGCATTGAAAGAAGCCTTGATAGATCAGGACTTGCAGGCTTATGCCGGTTTACTCGCGTCTAGCATGATCGCTAGGAAATACGGGTTTAAACCCCTAGGTTGCAGTGTTTCTGATAGAGGTGTAGCATGCGATTTTGATAGTGAAGGAGTTTACCCCAGTATAACGGATATTCAAAACATTATAGCAGTTCTCGAAGGAGGCAATAATGTTTCATGTGAGATGAGGAAAGATGATTATTTATTGACTCTTGGAAGACCCAAAGTCTGCGTCTACCGAGAGATAGAGATCCCCCTTGAAGGAGAATTGAATCCGCGTCCTGCTGCGATGGTCTACATACACGTCACCAATGTATCATCTCACAACCCAGAACCCAACACTAGATTACTGCGCATTAATATGGTTGCATTTGATTCAAAGGAGGAACTCGATGAATACTTGGAATGGCTTGAAGAGGCAGAGAAAAGAGACCACAGAATTCTCGGGAGAAAACTAGACCTCTTCAGTTTCCATGAAGAAGCTGGCGCTGGGCTAGTTCTCTACCATCCCAAGGGCCAGATAATAAGAGAGGAACTAATTAAACTTGCTAAAGAGGTAAACGATAGCCTAGGATACAAAGAAGTATACACACCGCATGTATTCAGGAGTCTTCTATGGAGGATAAGTGGCCATCTAAGCCACTATAAGGATAAAATGATATTAGCTAACATTGAGGGAGACGAATACGGGGTTAAACCTATGAACTGCCCCGGTCATATACTAATTTACAAATCATTACCACGAAGCTACCGGGATTTGCCGTTGAAACTTTCTGAATTCGGCACAGTTTATCGTTGGGAGAAAAGAGGAGAACTCTATGGCCTACTTAGAGTCAGAGGCTTCACTCAAGACGACGGCCATGCGTTCCTAAGAGAAGACCAAGTAAAAGACGAAGTTAAAGCAATTCTAAGGAAACTCATATGGATGCTTTCACTATTCGGATTTAAAGGCGAAGACGTAAAAGTCAGTCTATCAACAAGGCCGGAAGAATTTATAGGGACTATAGAAGCTTGGGATAAAGCGACTGAAGCATTGAAACTTGCCTTAGAAGAGCTCGGATTGAACTATGAGGTTAAAGAAGGAGAAGGTGCTTTTTATGGACCTAAAGTTGACGTTGACTTTAGAGATAGTCTTGGGAGATGGTGGCAATGCGGGACTATTCAAGTAGACTTCAACTTACCTGAACGATTTAACATGGTATATACTGATGAGAAAGGACGAGGAAAAAAGCCTGTCATGGTTCATAGAGCTTTATTGGGAAGTGTGGAAAGGTTTATGGCTATAATAATCGAGAACTTCTCAGGCCGCCTCCCCACATGGTTGAGCCCTGTACAGGTGGCAATCATTCCTGTAAGCAAGAGCCTAGAAGATAATTCCATAGAACTTGCTAGGAAGTTTAAGGATAAGGGCATTAGAGTGAAAATACTCTCTGGAAGCAGTAGCTTAGGTAAGAGAGTGAGAGAAGCCTACAGCCAGGCTATTCCCTATATTATCGTCATAGGCAAGAAAGAAGCTGATGCTGGAGTGATAACCGTTAGAGCAAGAGAGAATAGGGAAGTTAGAATGGTTAACCCCGAACAGTTCCTAGATCTGTTGTTGGAGGAAATTAAAAATAGGAAACTCTATCAGTTTGCCATAGAATCACTACTAGGCTCACAATAATATTTCTTCAACCTCAACTTCAGTGTATAGTATAATGACAGTGCAAAAATCCATATTAATCCTATTCCAATACACATTACCTGCCAATCATGACTATTTACAGTCAATTCCCAGCTCATTCCTCCACGAGTTCTCTGAAACCTAGAATCATCGCGAAACCTGCAACCCATCCTGTAAGTATTAGTAGATCCATTCTAACCTGTAGCGGATTTGAATGCGATATGATCTGTGATTTATACTCCAGAGTCTCATTTATACTAGGTATATCAACCCTTAAGTGAGAATACACCGGTACTAAAGTGTTCTTATCATAGTATTGGTCAATAGTAACCATCATCTGACCGTATCTAGGGTGAACTAATACTGCAGTACCTGAAGCCATATGATAATAGACGCCTGGCCATATTCCACCATTCGTTTGTACAGGCGTCTCTTCACCCTTTACTAAAATGCCTCCAAGTATAAAGTTCGGAACCACCGTAGCATTTGAGTATGAATTGGGCAAGGGGTGAACCGCCATTACTACAAACGAGGGAGGCACATTAGTCCCTTCTTCCCATATAACCATTCGACCTGTAGACCAGTCGAATGCCGTTATCCCCAAGTATAACGAAGGATTATTACATGCAATGCTATTCGTAGGTTTCACGTCAACTTTCAACGTCCCATTGCTAGAGAATACACCAACATTAGAGTAGTCTAGCTTATAGATTAGCTCCGAAGCCTTCAGCGGGTAAGCGTATTTTTGGCCGCAAATGTTAGTGTAATTGCCTTCTATATTTGTATAGTAATTATACTCCTCTATGAAGACATAACTTGCTATTATTGCTATAATGAATAGCAGAATGGCGAAACCATACTTCAAGTTTCGTACACCACTGAAATAGGTTGATTGTTTTTTAACAATTTAAATAAACACTATGAAATATCGTTAGGATGACAAATGCTCCAATAATCCTTTAGCTATTACCAGCATGATTTTCTCCATAAGAGGATCATATCTCATAGAGTACTCCCACGCTCTTCCAACACTGTCTGATTCTACTATCATGTCTGCAAGAACACGCTCAGGTCTACTTGCACCAGAGTCAACAGCCTTTTGAGCTGTTTTTATCCATTCGTCAAGTTGGTTCCTCGCAGTTGAGAATACTTCACCCGCATCATGTACACCGAAGTGAGGCATTGCTACAACTTGAGGCTCCAGGTTTAATTGTTTCTCCAAACTCTCAAGATAGAGATTAAGTTTTAACGGGTAGGTTAGAGCGGGTATATATACGTAGGTGTTCCCCAAAGGCATGAACATCCCAATGCTACTACCAGGGAATAATATAGCTAGATCCTCCGCAAATAGGCTCATGTGATGGCTCGCATGTCCTGGTGTATATATGACTTTTAATATATCAACTATTTTCTCTCCATCATTTGCTGTAATTATCGAGTTTTTCGGGATTCCTGAAGGTATCCCGAATACATGAGCGAGCCATCCTAGAACTTCACTTGATTGACTCCATAGTTTCGAGGGATTTGCTAAGTGAGGAGCCCCTTTGGGGTGGACGATAAACTTTACATCATTCCACTCCGTGTACAGGCTGCTAACCGCTCCGGCATGATCCAAATGTATATGCGTGAGAAAAACTTTACTAGGTTTAACGCCATAACTCGTCAACCCGGATAATAACGTCTTGCCTGTCGACTCTGGACCAGCATCTATAAGTATCCATCCTTCATCCGTCTTTAATGCATATACCATTAGGCTACTTTTAAGCCCTATAGGATCGAGGGGGATTTGAATAAAAATATCAGTATCTAGATATACCATAGTGGACACCACTTTAGTATTTAGCACTCATAAGGATTAAATGTTAGACGACTTACCAGCCGGGAATAACTTTATAGTTAATGGGATGGCTAGGGATCCCATGTTGAAGAAAAGAATAAGTATCTTGGCAGCAGTTGTTAGAAATATTACAACTAGGATAATATTTAACTTTCAACTAACCAGAACACAAATCGGTTATGCATGTATGCGAGCCTCTTCGTTTCGGGAGGTGCCACTATCTAATAAAGGAAGGAGCTTGCTCTATGCTAACATACTGATGGTAGTTCTCTTAGTAGTTATCCCGATAGCATGCCTGCCTTATATGCCCGCAACGGTTCCGTCTCATTGGAATGCAAGCGGACAGGTGACTAATTATTCATCTAGTTTTTCGACGGTTATGATTCTAGCAGTAGTAATGCCATTAGCAAATATAATAATAGTTCTAATAACTGCCTTTAGATGGAAGATAATTAACAAATATCCTTATCTTATAAATTTGCCTGCAATCACTCTTGTAATTTCCACAGGAAACATGGATCAATATGAAAAGAGTAGAATTATAAACAGGATATTCGAGGTCACGCTTCTCCTAGGGTTAGTAATAGGCGTCTATCTCCTTGGACTAGATGCTATAATACTTGATTCAATGATTACAGGCCATTCAAACGGCACGCTAGTATTACTATACTCTATTATAGGAGCAATTGTATTGATAGTTCCCGTAATACTATTGTACAGGAAGATATACAGAGAAGAAATTCTACCAAAAATTAAGCTGTCATATTAGCTTTAGAACCCTTGTTGTAAGTGGGGCCCGGGCCGGGGTTCGAACCCGGGACCTCCGGGTCCACAGCCCGGCGCTCTGCCAGGCTGAGCTACCCGGGCCATTCATTTTACAGGCCGGGTAGCTTGATTCCAGGTTCTCACTCATAGAACCCTTAAACTTGAGGGCTCTCATACCGGGCCCCAGCCTGATCTTAATTGTTTCGATTCGGGCGTATTTATAGTTATAACATAGTCAAATACAGTTTATCTATATAGTGGTGAATCTCTATTGCAGCTGGAAAGCATCATAGTTGCAGATGTAACTCCTATAGGAGAAGGATACATCTCTGCTTTCATTCTTCTAGGAGAAGATAAAACTGCTATAGTTGATCCCGGATCTATTAATGGTTATGAAAAGCTGAAGAATAAATTAGAGAGCCTAGAAGTTAGACCCGACTATATCATACCTACTCATGTCCACATAGACCATGGAGGAGCAAGCTGTAAGCTTGCCAGAGACTATCCTAGAGCAAAGATACTCGTTCATCCTAGAGGCGTGAAACATCTTATAGATCCTAGTAAGCTGTGGAACGCAAGTAAAACTGTTCTAGGATCTGTAGCCGATGTTTACGGGCAACCTCTTCCATGTGAGGAAAGTATGGTATTCGAGACGAAAGATAGGGGAAAACTTGATTTAGGGGGTCTAACGATTCAATTCATCCACACTCCAGGCCATGCAAGCCACCACCAGAGTATTTGGATCCCGGAAACAAGTATAATGCTTTCCGGCGACTCTGCAGGGGCTATACTTGCCACGGACAATGGGGAAGTGTTTATACCCACAACACCTCCCCCGTTCAAACCAGATTATTACATATCTAGCGTTGAGAAAATGATAGGGTTCACACCACAGTATATAGGGCCAACGCACTATGGTATCTATGGAGAAGCATTAAAATACCTCGAAGAACATTTGAAGCAGATTAAACTATGGGTTAACATCGCATTAGATGTTGCCAGGAGCGGTCATACTAGTCCTGAACAGTTCCTAGAGAGAATAAAGGATACTGACGATAATGCAATATTCTTCCTGGAGAACGAGAATCCGATAGTACAGGGCAGCTTTATATACACTACAGCAGTGGGACTAATGGATTATGCTGTAAAAACAATTAAGTCTAGTCAGGCTTGATAAGAGTCCCTATCCTTTCTCCTCTTATATGTTTTATAAGATTAATTGGATGAGATCCGTCTAAAACAACTACCTGTATCTTTGACCTTTCAATTATGTCAAGTGAAAGTCCATCAAAGAGTTCATAAGTCCCAGCATTTGCACTTTTTCTACTTAATATTTTCTTCAATTCTGAAACAGTTAGCTCGTCGAGTTTGACTGCATTCGGATTTCTCTTAGGATCATCAGTATAAACACCATCTACATTGGTCATATTGTATAGTGTACTAGCTGTTATTGCCTCAGCAATAAGTGCTGATACAGCATTCGTGGATTGCCCCGGTTGGAATCCTCCTGCCACAACCATTCTACCTGTGGCCCAGTATTCAAGGAACTCTTCAATACTTCCTGGTATTTCAGGATATGCCGATTCTCCTAGTAGAAGCGTTAGTGCATATGCATTCAACCTTGAAGCCCTTATACCTAATAGATCCAAGTGCCCTTCATTGACTCCTAGTTCTCTTAGTGGCTTAATGTAATCCCTAGCCGTTTTACCTCCTCCCACCACTACAGCTATTCTGTTTTCCCTGCTTTGTATTTCCTTTAAAACGCTGGCCAGTTCCTCAGCGTAGGCTGAATTTATTGGTGTAAAATATTTTCCGCTGATTTTCACAACTATCTTCAACTTCACCCCTCCTTTCTTCCTATACTATGGGAACATTTCTCCCATATAATGTCTAACTGGGATTTCATTTCTTTGGCAAGATCCTCCCCTGGAATCCTGAGGCCATAAACATCGTCTCCTACAACAAAACCTACCAGAACAGCCTTATCAGACACCATCATATCTATATGAACACACACAGTCTCCCTAACCTCTATTCCCATATTATATATAAGGTCCAAATCCTCCTGTGAAACATCAGCCCCCTCTTTTACTAATATCTTAATCTCTTTATATGGGAGAAGGTCAGCTAGGCTGGATACAATGCTTCTCGCAAGCTCTCTAGCACGTTTGACGGCTTTAAAAGCCGTAAAATATATGAAGCGCGACTCGGTAGCTATCTCGACAGCAACACTGACCAAACTATATATTCCACGCAGATGAGTTAGCCCCAGTTCCGCTTGTCTTGTTTCAACTATCTTCTCGATACCTCTTATGACGTCGTTGACTAGATTTGCTTGTTTTCTGGCATCCTCCTCTATTTTAGCTAAAACCGAAGCGGCTACAGCCCGAGGAGGCAACGGCCTATACCATCCCTCAGGTTCCTGTACAACAAATCCCTTAACCTCAAGCATCCTTATTACATCATATATTCTTGGTAGCGGTACACCACTCTTTATACTAGCGTCTCTAGGTGTTGTAGCTCCCTCTAAGAGGGCTAAATACAATTTTGCCTCATACGTAGTTAAACTCATTGCCTTCTTTAGCTGGTCTACAAGCCTCTCCAGCTCGTCAACTCCTGATATAACTTGTCACCCATAACTACCATAATAATTAGTCCTCAACAGTTACATAATAATTCTTACAAAATCACTCTCCGCGTTTCAGATAAGGTGGAAGCATAGATTCATCTACAACACCTGACGGAGAGAGCCTAGCTTTAATAGATTTCTCACAATTTGACTGAACAGCATATGAAAGATATACACCCCTAGGTCGATCCAGGCTAATATAAGGAGATTCCAATGCACTGAAAGCCTTATCCAGCTTACCCAAGGCTAAATAAGCCCAGAATCTGAGGAGAGCATCATCCTTTATCCTAACATCGCGAACACCAACACAATTAGTATTCACATAGAAATAGTGCACTGGAGGAAGTCTTGCAATGTACACTGGAATTTCGGCGCCATAATAAACTAGTATCATAGAACCCCAGTTTGCTGCAAATGAAATAGCGGTCTGTACTTCGAGGAAGTCCTGTAAATCGGCTTCTTCCCCTGGTAACTCTAGGTCTTCCTCTAGCTCAAGCAGGCCTACAATAGCTAGTTCTCTAGCCCTCTTGTATACGATTAATAGTTTACTTTTATTCAATGACTGTACCCCGCCGCTATAATTGAGCTTACTTCTCAATTGGTTTTATTGGCATATACGAGAATAAATAACCGATTGAGGTGTGGAATAATTGAACACCAGTCTACCGGAGATGATTTCTAGTATAAAGGAGAAGCTGGATACGCTTGATAGTATTAGAAATGAAGCTTTGAAAATTAGTAGAGACGTTATACGGCTTAGCGGATGGAGCATAACCAAGTTACACGAAGGAGACATTGATGACGCATCCAAGCATTTAGAGGAATGCGGGAACACTAGTCGGAAATTGCTTGATATGACTAAACCCTATCCAGTACTTTACTATAGTGGTTTTGTAAATAATGCTATTTCAGAATATGTAGAGGCTGAGGTTTTCTACAATATTATCACGGTAAACTATATACCAACGCCTTCCGAGCTTAGTGTACCAATAGTTCCTTATCTTCAAGGATTAGCAGATACTGTTGGTGAGCTCAAGAGAATGGTTTTGGATTATCTTGGAAAGAATAAGTTGGATGATGCTGAAAAATTGTTTGGTTGGATGTATACTATTTATAGCGAGCTTAGGGGCTTGGATTATCCTGATTCACTGGTTCCTGGCCTTAAGAGAAAGGTGGATGTTGCCAGGAGACTCGTAGATGATACTAAGGCTTTTCTCGTAGATTTGAGATCACGATATGAGCTTATAAACTTGATGGATAGAATAGAGGGGCTCAGTGATGCGAGGCGTCATCAAGGCTAGAAGGCTCTGATGTTCAGGGGTTCCACCTCAACGCCCCTCCATGTAAATATAGTTAACACAAATTGTTTATAGATTCCCCTATTCAATAAATGCTAGGAAAGGGGTTTGATTTGACTTCAAGACCTGGAGAACGAATCTGTAGTATATCCAATACTGTAGTTGAAGCAGTATATACTGTGCTTCCTCGACATGCTAATCCGATAAACCTACTTCACGGCGGAGTGGCATTAGAATGGCTAGTGGCAACCTCTAATCTAGCTGCATCAAGAGTTGCACGCGGACCCGTTGTACTGGCTAGTCTGGATCACGTATTCTTTGTATCTCCCGTCAAAATAGGGGAAAACAGCGTTATAACTAGTTGGGTTGAACTAGTAGGCGAAACTAGTCTTTCATTAACCACTCTAATGGAGGCTGAGAACCCTATTACAGGTGAAAGAAGAATTACAACACTAGCCCATCTAACAATGGTAGCTGTTGGTAGGGATCTTAAGCCTAAAAAGGTTCAAGCAATAGTTAAGCCTACGGATAGTATAGAGGAAATGCTTTTCCTTGACGCCATGAGGCGGAGAAGCGTAAGTAACAGATGTAAGACTAAAAGAAGAGATATCGTACTTGATATAAGTAAACCTAGACCACTTGTTCCCCGAATGGCTCTTAGAAGCTATAGATTCGCATACCCGGAAGACACTGTTATGCTTGAAGTGGTAGACGCTAGCAAGCTATTGTACATTATGGATGAACTTGCCGGAATCACAGGATTACGGTACGTTCACGATCCTGTGGTTACAGCTTCAGTAGACTATACTTGCTTCTATTCACCCATATGGGTGGCGGAAACTATCCAATTCTACTCTGCATTAACATTTGTCGGGAAAAGAAGTGTGGAAGTAACTATCAAGGTAGTTACGCGCAACGAGATGACGGAAGAAGAAAGGCATATAACAACAGCATATTTCACCTTAGTTCATGTGGGATCGGATGGGAAGGCCAAACCTGTCCCCCAGTACAAGCCTAAAACTCCTGGAGAGTTTGAACTGATCTCTGAAGGTGAGGCTAGGAGGAGACAACGGATGAAGCTTCTTTCCAGCTTCACGGATAGGTTTGGTGACTATCAGAGGATGGCTGAGTGGCTTAGAAAACATAAAGGATGATTATACTAGCTCTAAAGCTAGTGCCGCGGCTCCACCTAGTCCATGGCATATACTGGCAACTCCCTTTTTGCCCCCATGTTTCTCTAATACATTTATCAGTTCAATGCTGATTCTAGCACCACTCATTCCTAGCGGGTGTCCTATTGCAATAGCTCCGCCATGGAGATTGAGCTTCTCGTAAGGAATTCCTAGAAGATGATGAACTAGCCAGCTAGAGACTGCGAATGCCTCATTATTCTCCCAGTAGTCTATATCGTTAATGCTCATGCCAAGTTTGCTTAACAATTTCTTCACCGCATAGATAGGAGCCTCAGGAAATCTCCAAGTCTCCAGTCCAGTATAAGTGTATCCTAATATATGAGCCTTAGGCTTATGTCCTAATTCCTTCATTTTATCCTCACTCATAAGTAAAAGAACAGCGGCTCCGTCACTGAGTTGACTACTGCTCCCTGCTGTGTGAAGTCCGTCTGGAAAGAAAGCTGGCGGGAGTCTCCCAAGTTTCTCTACACTAGTATCTCTCCTTATCCCTTCATCAGAGTTGAGTAACACTTGACCGTTCTTCTCATATGGAATTACATAGTCCTTCATATACCCTTTATCCCAAGCTTCAGCTGCTCTTCTGAAACTTTCATATGCTATCCAGTCTAATTCTTCCCTAGCTGCACTATGTTTCTTCGCCACAAGATCCGCTTCCTCACCCATAATTCTGTTTTCAATAACATCGAACAAGCCGTCATTAACCATTGCGTCTACAAGTTCTGCTTTCCTGCCTATTAGATGGCGAATGCCCCATCTAGCAGTACTCGGGAGCATTATTGGTGCATAACTCATTGACTCTACTCCACCCGCTATAATTACATCCGCATCTCCATTTCTAATTATTTGACGTGCAGTAACTAATGCCGCCATACCACTTGCACATACCATGTCAACAGTCATTCCATCTATTTCCGGAGGAAATCCTGCTCTTAACACGACCTGTCTAGCTGTGTCCATGCTTGTGCCTGCCCTTATGACGTGGCCCATAATTATAAAATCAATATCATTCGGAGAAATCCCAGCTCGTTCTACAAGACGCTTTGCTGCAAAAGAGGCGAGTTCTGCTGGATGCTCGTTTCTGAGGCTTTTACCAAATCTTCCTACAGGAGTTCTAACCATGTCTATTATATATGATTGGGGCATGATTATTCACCATATGATACGCATTGTGAAGCATGCCTGTTATGAATATGCTTAAGATTGAATATTAACATTCTTTGTCTACATATAATCAGGCATTTGTCTAAGATCAAATAGCACTTACAACTGCACGTCTTAGGAGGGATTTTAGTTTCTCTAACGTAACCTCTTCCTTAATCCTTGCCATTGCTATATTTCCATGTCCTCCCTTATCTACAATAACTCCCTGAACGTCGAGATAATCTATTACTCTTTGAGCAAGGCCTCTTCCCGCTCTAATAATTAATAGACTATAACCCTCGGAAGTTGAAACTAAAAGTGCCACAGGACTATGGAGAATTCCATATATCTTAGAAGCCAGAGCAGTTGCCCCTCTCTTTCTCCACTTCTTTCTCGCATCAATGAATTTTATGTAACCTAAGCTTTGGGCAGTCATAGCTAGTTCTCTAGAAACCTCCTTTAATTCACGATCCCTTTCATCAGCTATAATCTGGGACAGATCCTTTACTTCGACTTTAGTATTAGATTTTATCGTTTTCGGCTTAAATTTAAACTCGTCAAAAGGTAATGGCGAAGCCAGCCAATCGACAAACCGTTGCCATAGCTCTGGGTCGTGTTCTACATTGAGAGTTTTTGATATACTTGCTGCAAGATCAACCATCTTCCGGGAAACCTCCTCTTCCAGATACCTGCTACTATGCTCTAGTATACCGATAGCTTTGGAGAACTCTCTCAGTCTCGGCGTTAATGTTAATCTCAAGCTTCTGAGTATATTATAGAGCAGTATACTAGTAGGTGTCACGCCTGTTATCACCTCTACTTTATATTTATCCTCAAGTTCATCAGTCGATACTATGGTCGATCTATGATGATCAACATAGATTATTCTCGACTCGCTACACTGGGATCGAAAGGATTCTAAAGCACTCTTAACGGTTGATGTGTATGGTATATCAAGGATTACTAGAACAGTTGGACACTCCAGATCTTCTAGAACATTATCAATACTTCTGGGACCTGCAGGTAATGACTGCAACTCACAGTCCCCTTTAACAGGATACGACTTCAGTACCTTTTGGGAATACTTAATTAAGGCTGCTGCAACAGTACCGTCAGCATCCCAGTCCCCTATTGCTATAACTTTACATTCACTCAACTCTTCAACACCTTTCCTATTTACATTCCAACTAATTTGACTCCCGTAACTTCATCTTTTCTTCTCTCTCAAGAGATAACCGCCGAGATACCTAGTTATTAATCCTTCTTTCATGAGCCTATACAACACTCCTCTGACTGTATTATAGTTAACTCCAGAGACTTTAGAGATCTCTGTAACTCTGAGAGGTCTATCAGCCTTTTCAAGAGCACTCAGAACCTTATCTCTCGCTGTAATTCTCTTCCTTGCCAAGGGTATTGACACCATATAAGCCTTCATGTTACGTATAGATTTATGATAGTACACACTTAATTATTTACACTTGGAGGTGATCCTCTTGAGATGCTTTGAAATTCCCAACGGAATTCTCATAGTTACTGAAGGAGATATAACTGAAGTGAATGTGGAGGCTATTGTAAATGCTGCTAACAGTCAGCTATGGATGGGAGGCGGTGTTGCAGGAGCTATTAAAAGAAAAGGAGGAGTTGAAATAGAGGAGGAGGCGGTGAAGAAAGGGCCTGTACCCGTTGGTAAAGCTGTTGCAACGACTGCAGGGAAACTAAAAACAAACTATGTAATTCACGCACCGACTATGGAATATCCTGCTGTGAGAATACCTTTAGAAAACGTAGTCAAAGCTACCAAGGCGGCTTTAGAGGAGGCCGTTCAGTTGGAAGTGGAAAGTATGGCTTTTCCTGCTATGGGGGCTGGTGTAGGTGGTTTAAGTATTGAGAAGGTCTCTGAAGAGATGGGCAGGATTTTATTGGAAACAGATCATCCGAGGACTGTACTATTCATAGCTTATGGGGGAAAAGCCTATGAGGAAATGTTGGCAGGAGTTTCAAAAGTGTTGGGTGAAACTGAGTGCCCGAATGTAAAAATATTCTAGTGGCAATAACAGGTGCTAGCGGAGTTATATATGCAGAACGATTCCTTGAAGTAGCAGTACAAAATAAAATAGAAATAAGCGGTGTTATTGTTACAGATTCCGCGTTAAATGTGGCTAGAATAGAACTGGATAGAGACCTTAGAATTCCACCTGAAATACCTGCGTATCGAGAAAAGGATTTCACTGCTCCCTTTGCCAGTAGTAGCGGTATACCTCAATGTATGGTAATAGTCCCTGCAAGTATGAACACTATCGCGAAAATAGCAACGGGACTTCAAGATGATTTAGTGTCGAGGGCGGCAGACTCTCTCTTAAGACTAGGTAGACGGCTTGTCGCGGTTCCTAGGGAAACACCTCTAGGAATAGTTGAACTGAAAAATATGGTTAAACTAGCGGAGAGGGGAGTTATAGTACTTCCAGCATCACCAGGCTTTTATGCTAAGCCAAGGATTATAGATGATCTAATAGACTTTGTTGTCGGGAAAATTCTCGATGCCCTTGGCATTACAAATAGTCTATATAACCACTGGGGAACTAAAACTCGTCCTCCTTGAATCCGAGTTTACTTAGGAGGCTCTTTGATCTGAAACTGAACTCCTCCCCTTCTAGTTCTTCATCGAACTCTTTATGGGATCTTTGCTTTCTTTCTAATGCCCAGCCACATCTACCGTCTGGAAGCATTTTCTGTAAAGCACAATACGCATATTGACATTGTGCTCCTATACACTTGTCTCCTATCCATCTGCAGTAGGCTTCTTTTATTGGTTGGCCTCTATAGTGTTCAGTAGTTATCAGTAAGGCCTTCTTACTACACCTGAAGTATGGGCATAGAGGACTGCACATATCTCCGTTTGGTTTTGGCATAGGCTTTCTTGGTTTCGAGTATTCTTCCCTGCCACCTCTACTAGGAGGTTTTTTACCATAGCGAGGTTTGCCTGATCCTCTTCTATCCCTTTCGTATCCTTTATCGTATCCTCTTCTTCCTCTTCTATCCCTATTATCTCTATAGGACATCTGAAGACACCACCTTAATAGGAGGTTGGCACAAGGTTTTACCACCAAGAAGAACATGCATTTTGCTGGCCGCTATCACCGTTCCTAATAGAATTTCAAGGCTTGAACCATTTAAATATTATGTAAAAAATATTTTCCCCCGCTACTGTAGAAATAACGTAAGTTTTCTTTACACTATGCCCTAAGCGACCGGCCCTGACGATCCCGATAGGGTCAAAGAATTCGTCATCCTCCTTAATCTCTACAATGTATGGGGCATGGTCTATACCAGGGCCAAACCTGTAAACCGCAAAGGGTGCTCCAAATTTTAGTCCTGACCTCACTATCAGACCTCTGTTTCTTAGATCCCTGTATGCTAGATACAGTATTCTCTCCCTGGGAGCCATCAGGGCAGTAAGTTCATTAGTTTCTATTAGCTTTTTATCGTTAATCGAATATACGTCAAGTATGCCTTTCTCCAAGAGATACATAGTCTCTAGTTTAGAGAGAATTAATGGAGATTGCCAATCACCTTTACCTGGTTTGTCTATGCCTAAGGGTTTTCCGTAGAATCCTTTCGAGTACAGTTTTTTAGCTGCCTCTAAGTCTGTTATTATAACTGAGTTGCCGTGAAGGTAACCCCTTACTTTATTTATACTCATCCCTTACACCTTAAGACTCGGATTAGATAACCGTAAGTCCCCCAGGAGTTTTTGGGTGCCTGCTTTTCTATTGTAAACATAAATAATGCCTAAATGAGAATCAGGCTATAGTCACTTATGTCTTTCAGTAAGTCGATAGAGTTTTCTAGACTCTCTACTAGGCTTTCGAGAAGAAGGAGATTCTTAACGTTTTCAGAGTATCTTTCTATTACCTTGACATATAGTGTTCTGTAGATCGAGTCTGCTTCTTCTTCTTTTATCTTAACATCAGATATTGCATCCCTAACTATTGTTTTATTAACACCTAAACTCCTGAATACCCTTAGGAGACTGCTTGACGTCTCGTTTAGAAGTGATATGAGTTCCATTAGGTTTGACCTAACATCCTCATCAATTTTTTGGTATTTACTTGTATAGAGGAAGAGTCTATACGTGAATCCTTCTATGTATTGTGCAGCTTTAGTGTATAGTATGGATATTTGTGCATAGGCAGATAAATATGAAATCGTTTCCCTCATTCTTGATAGATACCTGAAAAGCCTTTCCCTTCCCCCATCTATCTTTTCCTTTATTCCAAGTATTTCGCGTTCATACATCTTCTTGAGTTTCTCGACTGCTAGAGGGTCATGGTCAGCGTTTAAGGCAGTCTCCACCATTTTCCCTGCAGTTGAAGCCATGTTAGAGAAGTTTATTGCTATATTCGACAATTGCTCTCTAATACTCATTTCTGCTATGGATTCCTCTACAACGTTGTTCTCATTGTACATTTCTGCCTCATCATAGTACTCTTCTTCCATTATGGACACCTACTACTTGGATGTCGCTGAGCGATTTCTAAATGAATCCTATCTAGGATCGTTGCTTAAAAAGTTAAAGCCTATCCTTATCATCGAGTTTGAGTACAGTTACTTTATCTTCCAAGTTTCTCTTGAAGATTCATTAATCTCTTAATGTCACAGTCTATCTCAGATCTGAATGTTTCATCTCCTATTTCTAAGCTCTTTATATTTGATAAGATTTCAACTTCTCTAGGATTCGAAATATTTTTATAATACGAAATCAAAGTCTCTCCATCCTCTCCCTCAACATTTTGTATCATGCTTTCCATCC
>WALW01000002.1 GCA_015522635.1 Candidatus Tiamatella incendiivivens
TCAAATAACGTAGCTATGTTTGACACTGAATCACTGCTATATGCTAGTACTCCCTTACCCTCTTCTATGAATTGTATAGCTTTAGTTATATTAACATGACCGCTTCCCTGGGAGAATGGATCATATCCCATATCGCTAGCTGTGCTCTTAAGTAACACTTTAATGAACGATGATTCCTGAGCTGTATTAATGGAATTTCCATTAGAGTTACCTAGGCTATCACTTCCAAGCTTTTGTAATAAATTAGTTTCAGCCGCCTGTAGTGTAATAGGAGTAGGAGGTGGAAGTGGTGGATGTATTATATTATCCATGAGTGCTTGTATTATAATAGCTACTGCACCAGCAGTCATTGGTGTGGCTTCACTGGTACCACCGAATAAATCAAGGTTCATGGTTCCATCTCCCAACCCGTCAATTACACGTGCAACACTATACTCGAAGCTACCAATATTAACGACATCCGGCTTAGGATACCCGTACTGTGTTGGGCCTCTATCACTCCAACTTACAACTTGATAGTATCCACCTGGCATATATCCGAATATAGGACGGTAATAGAAGAGGTTTGAAGCACCAACAGTTATCACGTTAGTAGCTGCTCCAGGAATTGTTACGCTGCCGAAGCCAGGTCCACCGTTACCAGCTGCATGGACGATAACTGTTCCAGTTGATAATGTTATGAAATCCTCGAATAAGCTCATAACATCACCGTCAGAAGCAAACCCGTTTAGTAATAGGTAACTCATTCCCCAACTATTACTAATCACATCAGCCTGATGAATCCCAGTGTACATCCAACTGAAATACTCTGGGTTAGCTAGATCATAACCCGATAACCAGAGCTCCGCTGTAATAACATTACCTATCCATAAAGCAGGAGCTGCACCTATCTTCGCTCCAGGAGCAATTCCTATATATTTGAGTTCTGTATACGTCCCAAACGGACCCGCAGTAGGCCTGGGTATTTGTCCACGGCTTGCTATAACATGAGCACATTCAGTACCATGACCATAGAAATCATAAACCAGATCAAACCATTCTCCATCATATGTATCTAACCCTGGAAGAATTAATCCGTTCCACTCATAGTCGTTAAACCATCCAAAATTATATGCATAATAGAAGACGCCATTTGCATCGTTAAATGCTTGTGAGAGAGCCCCCATACTTAAATCATTTACACCGTCTCCGTTGAAGTCTCTTGCAGCTATTTCATGCCCATATGAAATTCCCGGTTCATCAGCAAAGCTAAAGTCGAGTAAACTTGAGTTTGGTGGAGTGCTCGCTATACCGACATTGTATAGTGAATCCATCAACATATAATATATGGATGATAAATCAATATATACTGTATCGTATTGTCCATCGCCATTTGTATCTGTTGTTATAGCAGGGGCGAGTATCCATATTAATGAGCTTCCAACAAGATAATACTGTGATACTAGGCCGAAATGTATAGGTGTACTAGTATTTACATCGCTAGGCAGTGTAAATGATTGATTGACGACAGGTATAGCACTAAAGGAGAAATTATTTGGTGTTACTACAGCTACTAGTGAGTAGTTTGTTACTTCCAAACTTCCTGTAGCTGGATCATAGAATACTACTCCATTATATGTTTTATTATCACTGGAAGGAACATTCAATGGGATTACAGTTATATTATTTCCTGATACATTCGTTGGGTTAATTGTTAAAGCCGTTCCCATCTCGTCTGCATCGAAAAGTAGTGGTAGTCCGTACTGGTCTCTTGCTAGTGCTTGTAGTCCTAGGTCGGATTCTCCCATATCTACTCCTGTATCTACTACTGCTACGTTTACTCCTGTGCCGTTGTATCCGTGGCTCCATGCGTAGGTTGCGCCTGTTATTTCGGGCGCCATTTCCAAGTTATATCCGGATCCTTCTCCTTCTGAGACCGTTAATCCTAGTTCTTTCAGGCTGTTGGGTTGTTTGAGAGTATCTGGGTCTTTTGGTGCCCCTATTTGTATACTTGATTGTAGTGATATTGATATAATATTAGGGTTCATTGCTAGTTTTTGTACTTGCTGTTTTGTCACCCATGCCATCATTATGCCGCCGTTACCTTCTGAGAAACCAGAGTATACCATAGCGTTCTGCTTAATGTAACTTGCAACGTCTTTTCCTCCTTTGTACAGTATGAGTACTCTTGCCTTTCCTTGTGTAGGATTCACTAGTTCCTTGGAAAATTTCGATTTTAGTGTTGAAATCTTGCTTGACAAGTTGCTTGGTATGAATGGTAAGTGTACATTCGACTTATATGTATCGTCTGACAATAGTCTTCTATCTACTTTATGTACCCAATTTAGAGTTGTTGGACTTGTTGACAGGTTACTTGTAGAGGATGCTATTACGGATGGTACAGAGCCTAGTATTACCACCAATAAGAGGAATACTGCTATAATGGATGATACCTTTTTCAACCGTATCACCTTTGTATTAGACTGTGGTTTAGTCATTTTATTCTAAATGTTGTATTCCAATCAATTTAAACATTTAATAGAAACAAGACGGGTTTAGATTATTAAGCTGGATTGCTTGGTCTTACCATAGAAATCCTTAAAAGGATATATTACCGCTTTTGTCTCCAAAACAGGGGTGACTTAATGGTGGTTGAAGACTTTGTTATAGGAAGACATGTTTATGGCAACATGTACGGTGTAGATCCTAGTACTCTCTGGGACGAAGACTTTATCAAGGAGACTGTGTTGAAAGCCGTAGAAGCTGCTGGAGCCACATTACATGACTTGAAGTCATGGAAGATTGAAGGAGAAAAAGGCGGTGTAAGCGTTATTGCCCTGGTACTAGAAAGCCATATTAGCATTCATACGTGGCCAGGGTATAAGTATGCCACGGTTGATGTTTATACCTGTGGGGATACCGCTGATCCTTGGCGGGGTTTCGAGGTTATTCTGAATAGGCTTAACCCTAAGTTCTATACTGTCCATTACTCCGACAGGAGTAGCCTTCCACCTGATGTTATAGAAGAATTGGGCTCTAGTAGTGTAGGAAAAGAATAGTTTACTAGAGCCCGCCTACTCTTTTTGAGAAGTCGAAAACAGTTATTCCTGCTATTTTGTTATCCTTTATTCTTATGACTATATCGTTCTCTGTCATAATGCTTTCATCAGCGTCCTCGATGTTGTATCCGAAGTTGATGTAGAGTATATCGTTTTGTTTATCATAGTCGAACCATATTCTTTCTATATCAGCAACGGGAAGGTTCGCTGTTTTCTTTAACGTTTCCTCGTACTCGTTTTGCTCATTTGAATCCAGGGCTCTTCACCTTTAGTACTTCTTTGTTAACGAGTGTTGGTGGTACTTCTCCGTTGAGGAATGCA
>WALW01000003.1 GCA_015522635.1 Candidatus Tiamatella incendiivivens
ATTGTGAATATTGCTGTGCCTTCGAGTATGTAGAAGTGTTCTGTCACTGTTTCATGGTAGTGAGGCTTTGTCCCTTGGCCGGGTTCCATGTTTATTTCAACGAACTCTATTGACTTATCTTGAGGGTGGTGTATTACGGCTCTTTTGTAACCCCAGGGCTTACTATACATCCTTTCATTATACTTGTAGTGTTCGGGCAATTACTCCACCCCGTGGTATTGTGTTGCGGCCTTGTTGTTTAATTATATTCGCCTTTGCTACTGGCTTGTAATGAGCATTGTCTATTGGTATAATTGTTTACTTTGAAATTATATCATGGGTTTTAGTTGTTTTTAATTTAGCTTCTGATGGAATCCGGGATGGAGGATTTTGCCGGTTTTCTTGTTAATGTTTTATTAGGGCTTCCCTTGCTTTCCCGTCTGTTCTTAAGAGTTCGCTGTCTGCTTCCCATGCTTCTATGAGTCATCTATCCCTGTGTAAAAACCATTTTTCACTTTGCTCTCTTACCATTATTGCTTCCCATCCGCGTGTCTGACTGCGTCTCTGAGGTTTCTAGATCGTTCTTCCCGTAGTGTATCCGGTATGCTCATATTTCTAGCCTCTTGACTCTAGTATAGATGTGTTTACTCCAGGTTTTTCCGCCCATTTATTCAACTATGTCGATTGTACAGAAAAAAGTCATTATACACGGTTATGTTCACTTAGAATCAGGATCAATATAATGTATGGAGAATTTAAGGTAGCTGAATACTTAAATAATGAGTTTGTGTAATTATTTAGGTTAATGCAATATGTTTTGGGTAGATATATTATACAAGGTATATGGAAAAGCTGTATCTATCCTTGAGTTGATTGTATTGATACTGAGCTTATAAGAGGATTCTTTTTAATAGTGGAATTTCCGTGGGAAAATTTTTTAAACAATCTTGTTCCTGTTAGATCATTCTGGTGATATCTTTGCGCCAATGGATATAGCGGGGATCCGAGCCCCGCAGTATGAGGATATAATCCCCACGTCCTGGTATAATATTCTTCCAGACCTTCCCGGCCAACTCCCACCTCCTCTGAAGCCCAACGGTGAACATGTAAAACCAGAGGATTTAGAGTCTATATTCCCCAAATCAATCATTGAACAGGAAATGTCTTCAGAGAGATATATAGCTATTCCACCAGAGTTGAGGAGGACCTACATGGAGATAGGAAGGCCGACGCCTTTGTTTAGAGCTGTTAACCTAGAGAAATATCTCGGTACTCCTTCAAGGATATACTATAAATATGAGGGAGTCCTCCCGACGGGATCCCATAAAATAAATACTGCATTAGCCCAGGCTTACTATAATAAAGTCGAAGGAGTGAAGAGGCTGACAACAGAGACTGGTGCTGGACAGTGGGGATCTGCACTAGCGCTGGCATCCATTCTTTTCGGGCTAAAGTTAAGAGTCTACATGGTGAAAATCAGCTATATACAAAAACCATACCGTCAAACTGTTATGAGAACTTATGGAGCCGAGGTGGTACCCAGTCCAAGCGATTTAACAGAGGCAGGCCGGAGAATCCTCGCTGAGGATCCAGATAATCCTGGAAGCCTGGGTATAGCTATTAGTGAAGCTGTCGAGGATGCTGTGTCGAGGGATGATACTAAATACAGTCTAGGATCAGTACTCAATCACGTTCTCCTACATCAAACTATCATAGGATTAGAGGCTAAAAAACAGGTTGAAGAACTTGGCGTCTACCCGGACGTGATTGTAGGTGCAGTGGGAGGCGGAAGTAATTATGCAGGTATAGCGTACCCGTTTCTCTATGACAAGCTGAAGGGCAGAAGTGAGACGAAGTTCATTGCTGTAGAGCCTGTAGCTTCTCCTACTATGACTAGGGGTGAAAGAAGGTACGACTATGGTGATACAGCTGGCCTAACACCGCTGTTATTAATGCATACAATAGGGCACAGGTTTATTCCGCCTCCAATACATGCAGGTGGCTTAAGATACCATGGTCTGGCACCTACGTTAAGCCTCCTAGTAAACCACGGGTACGTCGAGCCATTAGCATATAAGCAGACGGAAGTATTCGATGCTGCCGTAAAATTCGCTAGGCTTGAAGGCATTATACCTGCCCCAGAGTCAGCTCACGCCGTAAAGGCTGTAATGGATTTAGCATTGAATTACAGGGAGAAAGGGAGTGAAAAGGTAATTCTGTTCAACTTAAGTGGGCATGGACTTCTAGATCTATCTGGCTACCAGGATTATTTCGATGGTAAACTGGCTGACGTAGCGCCGGAGAATATTGATCTATCCTATCTTCCTAACATTGAGGGGTGAGCGCCTATTGTGGATAAACGCATCCTCCTTTCCTACCATGAAGACATTAAGCCTCACGAGGAGATAATCTTTTCCAATCATAGAAGGCTTCTCAGGAACATTGAAAGAACAGGCGTCATATATAGGCCTGTAATAGTTGACAAGGATACCCTTACAATAATAGATGGCCATCACCGGTATCAGACTTTAGTATCCCTTGGATACAAATTCATCCCGGTAGTTCAAGCAGACTATATGAACGATATTTATCAGATAAAACCTCCTATAATAAAGATCAATATGAATACTGATATTTTACTAGATTTAATTGAACACCAAGTCAAGCGAGGGCCAGGGAACCTCTTTTTGATAGGTGCTGATAAGAGGGTAGTGGTCTTGAGGAAGGATCCATTGGATACTTATTATATGTTAAAGGATATTGCGATGATATCGGTGGGTAAGGAAAGAAAGGGTTATACCAGGATAATACCCCCAAAACTGGATCCTTACGATGTTAGGAAAGCCGCAGGCTCTAAAGGGCTGCTACCTCCTAAGTCGACCATACATATAACCCGTCTGAAGAACTATTATCACCCTATCCGGCTATCATCCTTGGAGTGAAAAAACTAGCCCTTTTTAATTGAAGGATCTTTCTTGGTTTATAGAGGTTTGATTATAACTATTCTTCGAGGTGATTGTGTAAATAAATGATACCGGACTATTAGGGGTCACGTGTAACTGGGGTTGCTATCGGTTTTGCGCACAGCATCCATTTTCTATGCGTGCGTTACTGATTCTAGTTCTCTTAGAATGGCATATAGATCTTCTCGTGTGATATGCCCCATTACCCCTATTCTAACCACGTTATCCTTGAGCTTTCCCATTCCTGTTGCAATATTGTATCCTTTCTCTAGAAGGTATGTGGCTACTTGTTTTGCACCGACATTTTCTGGGGTATAGAATGCTGTTACAGTATTGCTTCTATACTCCTTTTTTGACACTAGTGTTCTGAATCCTAGTTCAGGGAGTTTTCCGTATAGAATACTGGCTCTTTCCTCATGTTCGACTCGAAACTTATTCATTTCTTTCTTCATTATTTCAGTAAGACTTGTCTGTAGAGCTTGGATTAGTGTTACTGGAGGAGTGTAGGGTGTTTCTCTTCTTTCAAGATAGAATCTATGGTTCTTATATAAGTTGATGCTCGGTGGGATTCCAGGGGGATCAGTCTTCTCTAGGTATTTTACTGCTTCCCTTGAGAGGAGATTTATTGCCAGACCTGGAGG
>WALW01000004.1 GCA_015522635.1 Candidatus Tiamatella incendiivivens
GGTAGCGGTGCGAAATAAATGGCGTTCAAAGGACTTAGGCAGCTACGCCGACTACTGAGATACCTGTCGAACAGGAAGGTAGAGTTTACTGTAGCCATGGTACTTGTTATACTAATGTCCTATACAAACAGTATAGTTCCCGTTCTTATTCGAGGTGCTATAGACTATGGCATAATCAAACACAACATAGATAACGCGTTAATCTACGGTGGCCTCATAATTTTAGCCGGGATCCTTAACGGTATATTCAGCTTCTCAGCCAGGTTCTTCCAGGTGAGAGCATCTCAAGACGCTGTGTACAGGCTCCGAATGGATACCTTCAGGGCTATACAACGGCAAAACATGGAGTTTTTTGACAAAACACTAGTAGGCCAGCTAATATCTAGAGTCACGAATGACGCTGAGAGAATAACAGGGTTCCTAAGCTTTAGAATGCGTATGCTAGTATACTCATCCTTCTTAGTAGTAATTAGCCTGTACTATATGTACACGATGAGTTCGAAGCTAGCATTGATCGCTGTAATCACGATCCTTATAGTCATGTCTCTAAACGCGGTATATGCTCGTAAGGTCAGGCCAATATATGATAAAGTCAGGCATCAGACGGGTGTACTTGCAGGTGAGTCGACAAGCTCTATCGCAGGTATTAAGACGGTAAAAGCACTGGCGGTTGAAAACTATATCTTTGGGAAATTCGGTGGCGAGAACCGGGGATTATACCAGCTTAACGTGGATGCCGCGAGAATATCCTCGCTATATGGGAATAGTCCATTCCTAATCATAGGCTTAGCCATGAGTGCCATGCTCTTCTATGGTGGAGAAGCCATAATAGCTAGTACTCTAACAGTAGGAGAGTTAACAGCGTTCCTAACGTATATGTTGGTGATGATGTGGCCTCTTAGGGCTCTTGGATTCATAATAGGAGATATGCAGAGAACGCTAGCAGCAGCTAATAGGCTCTTTGAGATTATAGATACTGCACCGGCTGTTATTGACTCACCGGATGCCGTTGAACTGGGCAATATTAAAGGAGAGATACTGTTTGACGGTGTATGGTTCTCTTATCCCGCTGGTAAGAAAGTACTTCAGGGCATTACATTCAAAGTCAAACCCGGGGAAAAACTACTCATAACAGGTCCACCTGGCACTGGTAAAAGTACGATACTGAAGCTTATAGCGAGACTTTACACCCCCACGAAAGGTAAAATCCTCCTAGACGGCATTGAGCTTAGCAGGGTAAAACAGGAGAGCCTTAGGAAAATAATTGCATATGTCCCGCAGGAACCATTTATTTTCAATAGGAGCCTAAGGGAAAATATCTCTCTAGCTAAACCGGATGCATCACTGGATGAAATAATGAACGCCGCTAGTATAGCTAAGATACATGAATTCATTAAAAAATTACCTAACGGTTATGATGCTATCGTAGGTGAAAGGGGGATAACTCTAAGCGGTGGGCAGAGGCAGAGAATAGCTATTGCAAGGGCGTTACTAGCTAATCCGAAGCTTATCCTCTTAGATGACCCTGTATCAAACCTTGATGCCGAGACCGAGGAAGCATTGGTGAATGATCTCAAGGAAATACTTGCAGATAAGACAGCTGTAATCGTCTCACAACGACTGTCTCTAGCGAAGATAGCTGATAGGATTATCGTATTGTCTAGGGGCATGATTGTTGAGGAGGGTAAGCATGAGGAGCTTCTTGCTAGGAAAGGAGTATACTATGAATTATATAAGAGTATGACGGGGGTGGCTAGGATCGTCAACTAAGAGTACATGGAACCTTTTATCAAGGTTTATCAAAGAAGCATTCCGAGAGCGTAAGCTTTTAGCTATAATTATAGCGAGCATAATTGGCGCCACTCTAGCCACACTCATATCCCCCTACATATTGGGAATAGCTATAGACAGGTATATAGTGCCGGGGAAATACGCCGGATTGCCCTTCATAGCATCTCTATACCTTATCGCACTCGTGTTACAATGGGTTTTCACAACAATACAAACATATTACGTGGAGAAGTTCGGGCAGGGTGTTCTAGAGGAGTTAAGGGCTAGGATTCATGAGAAGATACTTATGGCAAACATGGACTTCTTCAAGGACAAGAAGACTGGTGATCTAGTATCTAGAATAATCAACGATACAGGCATGGTGAACGATGTACTAGTCTCTGGTTTGCTAGGGGGAATAGGTAGTACTCTCAGCCTGATAGGTATTATAGGTGCAATGCTCTACCTAGACGTAAAACTCACTCTTGTAGTCCTGCTAAGCGTCCCGATAATGGTTTTCGTAGCCAAATACTTTGGAGGGAAAATTAGAACAGCATACAGGCAGACTAGGAGGGAAATAGCACGTATAAGTAGCGTCGTGGAGGAAGGGGTCTCGGGTATAGAAACTGTTAAAGCTTTCGGCAGGGAGAAGAAGGTGGAAGAAGAATTTAAGGAAGCAAGCAAGGGAGCAGTAAGAGCATATATCCGTGTAGCATTCTATATGGGATTGTTCTGGCCGCTAATGAACATATCATCACTACTATCAATAGTGCTGGTTTTAGCATATGGAGGCTACCTAGCATACACTGGAGCTATAAGCGTTGGAATAGTTGTTGCATTCATCCAATACACTCAAAGGTTTAGGGGGCCTATAAACGAAGTTGTAAGCATGTATGATAGCTTGCAATCGGCTTTAGCTGCTCTCGAGAGGATATATGAGATCATAGATGATCGGAATATGGAAGTCTATGAAGGCGTGAAAATAGAGAGGCTAGATGGCCGTGTAAGATTTGAAAACGTATGGTTCTGGTATGAAGAAGGGAAACCTGTGCTCAAACATGTTAACATAGACATACATCCGGGTGCAACAATAGCCCTCGTAGGAAAAACAGGGGCAGGTAAAACAACAATAGCCAACTTAATCATGAGATTCTATGACCCCAAACAAGGTAGAATACTATACGACAGCCTTGACGGGAGAGGTATCGATAGGCAATCACTAAGAGCGAGGATAAGCTATGTTCCACAAGAAACTTACCTATTCCCAGGCAGCATAATGGAGAATATAAAAATAGCAAAGCCTGGGTCAAGTGATGAGGAAGTGGTCACTGTTTGTAAACAGCTTGGAATACATGAATTCATAGAACGGTTACCTAAAGGATATGAAACGCCCGCAGGAGAGGCTGGTAAACTCTTGAGCGTGGGAGAGAAACAGCTAATATCCATTGCTAGAGCTATGCTCAAGAACCCGGATATAGTCATCCTTGATGAGGCACTAAGCAGTGTCGACCCTAAAACCGAGTCACTAGTACAGCATGCTATATTAAGACTGATGGAGGGGAGAACGAGTATTATAATAGCCCATAGACTCACTATAACAAGGTTCGCTGATAGGATTCTAGTCTTGGATGACGGAGAAATAGTAGAGGAGGGAAGCTTCCAAGATCTACTAGTGAAGAAAGGTAAGTTCCATGAACTATATACGTCTCAAATGACAGTGAAAGTTATAGCCCGTAGCTAGAAGAGGAGGCCTGGGAATATGTGGAATAATTTTCTTTTAAAAATTGCTACGAGTAGGAAGAGCACTAGAAAATACAGCAGTGAGCCAGTATCACTAGACAATATCCTATATGCTATACAGGTAGCATTACAGGCTCCTTCTGGTGCGAACAGGCAGCCTTGGAGGTTCATATTAGTAATGGACGGGGAATTGAAGCATGAGCTGAGGGAGATTAGTGAGGAATGGGAGAGAAAGTTTCATGATAGCCGGGCTCTACCAAGATGGTTTAAGGAGTGGTTGCATGAGAGAAATATAAGTTGGCAGAAGCCTTTCCTCGAGGAGGCGCCTATACTCATAGTTGTCCTTACAGATAGGAAAGCGCCCTATGGGCGTGAAAGCACTTGGCTAGCCATAGGGTATCTCCTCTTAGCTCTAGAGGAAAGAGGGTTAGCATCGCTGACATACACTCCATCTAACCCTCATGTTATTGCCAGACGCCTCGGTGTACCTGACAATTACACGTTAGAGGCGATCATACCTGTAGGTAAGAGCGGAGAAGCCGCGGAGAAGGAGCCGCGGTTGAAGCCATCTGATGCAGTATACTTGGATAAATGGGGAGGCAAATTAGGATCTATCAATCACAAATTCACCTGATAACACCAGTGTTTAGGGGTATAATGAACACTTTTTAACTGGTATTAATAAGCCCACGCCATGCTGGAGGTTGAGTAGGATAGTCCGTAGTTCAAGGAAATACTTGAGAAATGCACTATTCTACTATGTGAATGTTAAAGAAAAAAGTTTGATTAAATTTCGGGAAGAGAAACACCTGCCTTCCCCACTAGAATGTGAGGTATGATTGCGGGAGGCTTTATTTCCCACCATTCCAGGGGCCAAGCCTCTTTTCCTAGAGCCTCGATGCTGTTGAATAGGTCTGTCATTTTATCAGCTATACGTACACGGTTGAGGCATCCTTTCGGCTTCCCATTCTTTACCTGGAAGACAGCGTCTCTGGATACTGTTGAGAATATACCCTCAGGATAATTCTGGTATCTTGTATACCAGTTGTTTGTAATATATAAGCCATTACCTAGTGTCTCTAATAGTTCACTGATAGATAGATCTCCCGGTTCAACTTGTAGATTGAATGGTCTTGGCATTATTATACCTGCATTCCCCGTTGTCTTGGTTTGCATTAGTTTAGCCGTCTTAGAGTTATGGAGTATTGTTTTGAGGACTCCTTTCTCTACAATACTCTTATCCACTGTAGAGATGCCCTCATCGTCGAAGAAGCTGAAACCAGGTAGCTTGGGGTTTCGCGGTTCATCCTTTATTGTTAACATATCGCTGAAGAGTTTGTTACCGATCATCCCAGGGTTAACGAAGCTCATACCAAAAACTATCATTCCAGCACTAGCTGCTCTAACAAGCTCGCGTACAAGGTTACCTGCAATCATCGGGGAAAGTAGAACCCTATACTCTCCAGGTTCAATCTTAGTCATGGGTAGCTTTGAGCATTCATCCGCGAGATCTTTGGCAGTACTGACAGCCTGCCTAGCCTGTTTTCCACCATTATACTTCGGTGACGTCCAACTCCACTGTCCGCTTCTGTCTCCTTTAAACACTCTAATGTAGCCATCGAACTTGGTTTTCTTACCTCTAAGGAAGTCATCGTTACTGTTTGCTAGAACAGTCTTTGTATAGCTGATCTCAGCCATTCCAGCAGAATTTCCTATTCCCCTTAAGCCGAGATCCGAAGTTAAGTCAAGCTCTCTCGCTCCCTCCAAGTATTGTACTATGACAGGGTCAGTCAGACTATAATCTTCTCCACTGGCGTCAGGTAAGGGGGCATACATAGATGAGGGCTCCATACTATCTAGGAGACTGACTATATTATCTACTGCACCTTCCGGAGAAGTTGTAGCTAAACTAGTTAGCAGCATTCTACCATTCTTTCTAGCTATGTATAAACCTATCTCTATATTATCCCATGACTGAGTAACGCTGGCTTCGCCGTTAGCTAGCTTAAACATTCTTTTCTTGGACTCCCCTATAATGAGAAGGTATTCGTCGACCTCTTCTTTCAACGTGGAAGAGAGTTTATCTGCTATATCCTCTAGGTAATTCCAAGTCACTTTACAACCACCTCCCTAAGTCTAATGTGGGGTCCTCCCATCGTCACTGGAACCCCTTGGATAGGTTCACCTTTACCGCAGAAACCTGGATACAGCTTCAAATCATCGCCAACTGCATCAACACTACTATAGAAAGCTGGACTCGTAATTTCTAGAATGGGATCCTTCACAGGTTCACGTAGATGGCCGTTCTCGATAACATAAGCCTCTAAGCCGACGTATCTAGCTCCCCACCTGTAATCATCTATATTCCATTCCATATATTTCTCAATGTAAATGCCATGGTTTACATCTTCAATTAACTCGTTAAAACTATAGTCGCCAGGTGCAAAGTATGTGTTAGCCATCCTAATAATGGGCTCTGACTTAAAGTCCCTAGCTCTAGCTGCTCCATTACTCTTCGAACCGAATAGCCTTCCCGTCTCTCTGTTTTGAAGCATCTCGTTAATCAAACCCTTATACAGTAGATGCCTAGGCCTAGCCGGTACAGCCTCGTCATCATATAAGTAGAATCCGAATGCTCCTGGTATAGTAGGATCGTCAACTACTGTCGCCACATCGCTACCTATACGGTCTCCTATACTGTAATCCCTCCAATAACTCAGACCTGCCTGTGCAGCTTCTCTGCCGAGTATCCTATCAGCCTCACTAGGATGCCCTATAGATTCATGTACAGCTATACCGGAGAGTTCAGGTCCAAGCACTACGTCCATCTTACCCTTAGGTGACGGTTTAGCTTTTGTTAGGGCTATCCCTAAACTCCTCATATCATCCTCAAGGTTGTCAGTTAAACTCTCCCTATCTAACCCCTCGAAACCACCTGTCCAAGCAATAACGCTGTACCTGTTCCTGTTCTCCGATCCATTAGATGCAGTGAGGTTGTAGTGGACATATGCTCTAGGTATGTTTGCCTCAACATATCCTCCATCGCTTGTAACGATAATTTTCCTCTCAGCTAGTTCATTGTAGAATAGCATAAACGATTTAAGCTGAATACCTTCTAGACTTAAGTCCGCAGCATCAGCCCTCTCCTTAACTTCGCCGAGCTTGTCTACAAGGTTAAGGGATTCCAGCGGCTTCTTCTCATATACATCATACTTAGTGCTCCCTAGCCTTGAATCATCAATCTCAATATTATGCTTGATGATTCCAGATGATATCCTAGCGTTAGATAGTGCAGTATCCACCATCTTTAAGAGAGTATCTCGATCAAGCTTGTCAGTAGAGGCGAAACCAAGGCCTCCGTTGACTATTACTCTTACAGCTACTCCGACTTGCTCCTCGTATCCCGAGGTGTATACTCTTCCATTCATTAAACCTATTTGATTTCCATACAAGGAGTGGAATCTGGCTTCCGCGTAACCAGCCCCATTACTAGTAGCCTTGGATACTAGTACTTCGAGGATATCAGGGTCAAATGATTCTACAGACAAGGTGTTGATACACCGATCTCTATATTGATAAATGTTCGAATATATAGATATTCACCACAGCCGAACAGTTGGAATAGCCTTTAACCCTTAAGACGTTGCTCCTTAATCCTATTAACCCTGTTCAAATAACCTCACTCACCAACCGTATAGTTAACCAACCCATACGCTTTCCTATCATAGACCTTAACGATCGTATAAGCCTTCCCTTCGGATGGCACCTTTATTCTCACAAGTTTCTACTAACGCTGTTTGTACCGGTAAAACTTATTAGTTTTGTATTACATGCACTACATAATTGGTGGTAAACATGGCGGAAGACCGGGAGGGAAAAAAGAAAATATACACAATAAGAGGCATAGACCCAGAAACATATGAAGCATTCTCAAAACTAGCAAGAGACCTAAACACAAGTATAGGCAGGTTAATCAGTGAAGCCATGAGACTTACCATAACACTAGGAGGAACAGGGACTAAAATAGGTCTGAAGAAACTCGGAGAACTAAGCTCAATAATAACCAAGGGAGGTAAAACAGAAACTTACGATGAGAACATCGAGGTAATAACAGGAATAAAAGAACTAGAAGTCTCCAAAACAGATCTTGAAAAAACTGAGAAACCAATAGTCCTACTCAACATGAGAAAACTAACCTTCAGTAATGATGTAACTTGGGATCTACTAGACCAGAAGATAAAAGAAATAAAACTAGTAGACGAGATAGTTATACCCTCACATATTCCGAAACTAAAACTGGCAAAGAAATGCATAATGGTAGAACGAATAATTGTCGGCAAAGAAAAATAAGGAATATCTTTTATCAGTGTTACAATTTATCTTCGAGTCCTGCAGCATACTTGGCTAATTTTTTACTACCATCATACTTATAGGATCTATATAGTTCTATATAGCTGGCTTCTATGGATCCTTCTGCATGAATCATTGCAGTTGTGAATAGTGCTCCGAATGATGAGAGGAGTTCTTTTAGCAGCATGAAGTATTTGGCTCTCTCTATTGCAGGCGTCTCTTTCCCTATAAGATATTTCTGTAGGTATTTGCCAATTTCAGTGTTCTCGAAGTCTTGCAAAGTAGGTACAGTTGCAGCTAGGCCTCCCGCTACATCCACTAGATTTTGTATTGCACTCGTGTATTCCGTGTTGGCAAGTAACTTTCCTATGTTTGTCATAACAATATTTGGAACGACTATGCCTGTGTTATCATCTTTCTGGGCTTCATATGCTGCTGCAATTGCTGATGCTCGTAATGTTTCCTTATATCTAATTAAATTGACTATATCCCTTCGTATATGGGATTTATTGTCTACTCCATTTGCTTCTGCCAGGAGTTTTGCTAGACCTATCATTAGGTCAGCCATGGCTGACCTGTAGGATATTGCCGTGAATCTATGGTATGTTGGGAACATTATAGCCATTGCCCCTGCGAACTGCCATTCCCCTGCTAGGAATACTCTATCCCATGGGACGAAGACATTGTCAAGGACTGTAAGGGTCTCATTTTCCACATTTTTCCTACCCATTATGAAGCTAGGCTCCTTTAGTGCTGACTCTACGCCTTTCATGGGTCTAGAAATTAGCTTGAGACCTTTGGTATTGGCCGGTATAGTGAAAGCGACAGAGTAATCTGCGTCTTTTTCAGTCATATTCCTTGTTGGTATGAATATTATTTCATTGGCGGCGATTGATTGTGTCGTATGTACTTTTGCTCCCGACACTATGATTCCATCCTTGTTTCTCTCCACTATCCTAACATATAGGTCTGGGTCTTTCTGTTCGTGAGGTCGGAGTGACCTATCTCCTTTTACATCTGTTTGAGCCACTGCAAGTGCCAGGTCGTTCTTTACAACTTGCTCATAGAACTTCATTATGTGACCATAGTATTCTGTCCCCATCATGACATCGATTTGCTTTGCCACCATCATGATGGCGAAGATGGCGTCGGATCCTATTGCTTTGATTATGTTGAACATCCCTCTACCTAGCCTGGTTGTCTCATATATTAGTTCGAATCTCTCCATTAGGTCGCTCGATGATCTGGGTATTCTATAGAACTTGCTTATCTCACCGTATACTGGGTCGTTGTATACTAGCATGCGCCTGTATTGTTTATCTTCTGCTAGTGAGTAGAGGTCTGCAGCATGGCTTACCGCTGCTTTTAGAACCTCATGTGTAGTGATGTCCTCTATTTTTTGCCCTCGGTAATATACTTCCCGCCCATCTCGCAAGCTTCTAATATATTCTTCTCTACTTCTCAAACCCATGCAATTCCACCTCAAAACTCTTGTGATTAAAAACTATGTATAGAAAAAAGTTAAGGGAAGGTTTTATTTACTACGGAAGGATCATGCCCCGGTATGATCATATTTCTCCTCGTTATCCTCAAAGCTTTGTAGGAACTTTCAAACCAGTCAGATAAATCTACATGAAGACCTATAGGTAGGAATGGGAGCGGTGACGCTCCTAGCGATAGCTTATTTCCTGCTAAATCAGTGAACTCTACGTTCTCCCTTGGAGGCATTATGTTAAAGTAGGTATAGAAATGGTCAGAAGCCAGTAGATATGTACCTTTCTCCGTTTCA
This sequence comes from Candidatus Tiamatella incendiivivens, assembly GCA_015522635.1. Taxonomy (NCBI): domain Archaea; kingdom Thermoproteati; phylum Thermoproteota; class Thermoprotei; order Acidilobales; family Acidilobaceae; genus Tiamatella (SeqCode); species Tiamatella incendiivivens (SeqCode). The sequence goes on from WALW01000004.1 coordinate 9,650, forward strand.
ACACTAACACCCTGTAAGCCCTTGGTATGGCCTGGAAGTGTGACCACTTTGATTCCTTTAGCTATTTCAGTATCTCCATCCATTAATACAAGATCCATTCCTTCTAAGGAATTGAGCGCTCCCTGATCATATGTTCCCTTCATGTGCGGAGTAGGGTGATGCGCGAATTCCCACTCTCTTTTCTGCACTATGATACGGGCATTGTGGAATAGGTGTACTGTTGCTACATGATCGAAGTGAAGGTGCGTTAGTATTAGAGTATCAACATCCTCGGGTTTCAGCCCAACTTTCTCTAAAGCTTCTCTAGTACCTTTTTCTCCTCCTCCCATAGCTGGGAAACCGTGTACCAACCCGTTCGATCCAGGTGCCTCCATTCCTGCGTCAACTACTATTCTCTCATCTGCACCTGCTATGTGCCAGATGTAAACTCCACTATTCACTAGTGTTCTCATATCTCCCAGGAAGAACGGGACGCCCAATGGGGCAGCTATTTTCGATTGGACTAAGGGGATTATCTTATAACTCAAGGGTTACCACCTTTCAACGCTTTCTGTTTCTCTTTCTCCTGGAGTAACCTCCAGTTTATCTTCCCGGCTCCCGTTCTAGGTATAGTGTCAGCAAACTCTATTTCTCTAGGATACTTGTATGGCGCCATTTTCTCTTTGGCCCAGGTAATTATCTCTTCAGCTTTTATTTTACCCTTGTACTCTTCCTTCAACACTATGAATGCTTTTACCTCTTCTCCTACTCTCGAGTTAGGAGTACCAACTACTACAACTTCTTGTATAGCGGGATGCTCGTAGAGCTTTGATTCCACCTCTGCAGGCCAGACCTTCATTCCAGCCCTGTTAATCATCCTCTTCAATCTATCTGCTATGTAGAAGTAACCGTCTTCATCCATGTAGCCGACATCGCCTGTTCTAAAGTATTTTACACCGTTGATCTCTATGAATGCTTCCACGGTCTCCTTTGACTTGTTCCAGTATCCTTTGAAGACTTCCGGGCCTTTAAGTATTATTTCTCCTAGCTCTCCTGGTTTTACTGGACTACCTGTGAGGGGATCTATGATCATTGCATCTACTCCGAAGTCAGGTATACCTATTGACCCGTACTTTGGGTTCTCAACGGTATTCATATGTGTTTGAGAGATAGTTTCTGTAAGACCGTATCCTTCCATATATTTCGTACCTGTCACTTGCTCCCATTTCTCAGCTACTGCTTTCGGTGTAGGCATACCTCCTCCGCCAGTGACCCTTAGGCTCTTCAGGTTCCTATTCGGCAGGTCCGGATCTGCTAGGACATCGAATATCATTGTGGCAATGCTTATCCAGTGGGTTACTTGGTATTTTTCAATAGCATCCATAGCTGTTTTCCTATCCCACCTCGTCATTAACACCATCGTGGAGCCGGTGTAGATTGGTGAGAGCAGTGAGTGGATTAGTCCTGTCACGTGGAAGAATGGTAGAGCAGAGAGGTGTATGGCTCCTGAAGATACTCGTTCCCAGTATGCAGCGGATAATGTATTGCTTAGTATTGTGAAGTTGGTGTGTATACATCCTTTGGGTGTGCCTGTACTACCCGCAGTATAAGGGATCATGGCTATGTCATCGCTTCCTACCGTCATTTCAGGCGGATCATTCTCTCTTAATGCTTCCTTCCAAGTAATTGCTCCTGAGAGATCATACTCTACCTTCATGAAGTCAGGTACAGTTAACTCTGGTTGCTCCGGTAGATAGTCAGTGTGGTTGCCTGCGATTACCTTTAAACCTAGGTCTTCAGCCACCATCTTAGCATTAGGAAGTAATTCTCCTGTTGTTATGATCATTTTCGCACCTGAATCCCTTATGATGTATTCTAGCTCTCTGCCGCGGAGCAACGGGTTCACCGGTACTACAACAGCTTTTGCCCTGAGTATGCCGAAGTATGCTATTATCCAGTGTGGTGAGTTGAGAGCATATATAGCTACCCTATCACCTTTTCCAATACCATTCCTAGCAAGGAATGTTGCCATCCTCTCTGCATATTCCTTAATCTGTCTGTATGTCAGTTTTCCACCGTAGAATATGACTGCTGTTTTGCCTGGAAACCGTCGGGCGCTAGTTTCTAGCAGTTCGTATACTGTTGTTTTAGGATAGTCTAGCTCTAATGTGAAGCCGGGTGGATAGAATTTAAACCATGATCTATCCTTAGGAATTTGAAGCAATGTGTAAAATGCACCTCTAGGTGTATGTTTATTTGTTTGATATAGCTAAAATTGCAAGTTTATAAGTAAATATCACAAAATGTTATATGGAGAATATTTTGAAGCGTCGGACAAGGTATGATATAATCGCGGATATTATAAAAGCACTCAACATCAAAGGCGAATTGCAGATATCTAAATTGGCTTTAGAAGTAAATCTACCGATAGATAGGGCAAAGACTGTTCTAAACCAGCTGGTACGTGCGGAACTGGTTCAACACGACCTGCATAAGAGATCGTATGAACTAACACCTAAAGCAGTAAAGTGGCTTACAATATATAGGCAATTACTCAAAATTCTCAAACCCGTCGAATTCGAGTCATGCACGGGTAACGAGAAGATATAGTGTTGTACTGGTAGGTTTTCCTGGTGAGGCACAATCAATAAGGCATAGTTAGACGTCAGGTTTTTATCTATTGAAACCAAAAGTCTGACCGGTAAGATTTCTGGAAGTGATTGAATTGGATCAAAACACTGTAATCTACGAGGAAAAAAACCATGTTGTAGTCATAACCATAAATAGACCGCAAGTAGATAATTGTATAGACCCTGAAACCAGCTTCAAAATGGCTGATTTATGGAGGAATTTTTTAGAGGACGATCACGCTTATGTGGCGGTAATAACGGGAGCCGGTGAAAGGGCCTTCTGCACAGGAGCGGATTTGAAAAAGTGGAGCTCTTTTATTAGAGCGAGGAAAGTTAACTGGTTCCGTAGAAACGCATATTATGGGCCTGGATTCGGTGGTTTAACAAGGGGTATAAGCGTATTCAAACCCATTATAGCTGCTATAAACGGCATGTGCTATGCAGGCGGTTTAGAAATTGCTTTAGCAGCTGATATCAGGGTAGCAGCTGATCACGCGAGGTTTGGTGTATTGAATAGAAGATGGAATGTAGGATTAGGAGATGGAGGTACTCAGAGGCTTTGGCGGATTATTGGTTTGGGAAGGGCTATGGAGCTGATTTTAACGGGTAAAGAGATTGATGCCGAGGAAGCATATCGAATAGGATTAGTTAACGAGGTGGTGCCTAAAGAAAAGTTAATGGATAGAGCTTTAGAGATAGCTAATCTGATAGCATCTTACCCGCAGGGTTCCATTAGAACAGATAAGGAAGCATTAATGAGAGGTATTGGAAGGCCTTTGGAGGAGGGACTTAGACTTGAAAACCTATTATTCTGGAATCTATTATTAAATAGAGACTTCTTTGAGGGTCAGTACGCATTTGCAGAAAAGAGAGAGCCTAGGTATACTAATGAATCCGAGGAATTAAAAGACATAGTTAAGGACTAGCCAAATAAAGTGGGGGTTATGAGGGAATGATAATAGATCAAGCATTATTCCTTATTTTTCTAATGAACTCAAGCATATCATAAGTATCTTCTGTTACTCCTTCTCTCCTCAGTACGAATTTCTGTATTCTCCCGGTAGGAGTTCGAGGTAGAGCGTCAAGGAGGCGAATATACCTCGGCACCCAGAAATACGGCATATTTTCCATACTATACTTGACTATTTCTTCTGGAGTAACATCATTTGATGCCGGTATAATCACAGCCATCACTTCGTCCTCCCCTACCTCTGATTTCACTGGTACCACAGCTGTCCCTTGGATTCTAGGGTTCTTTAGGAGGATTTGCTCCACCTCGTATGACGAGATATTCTCTCCCTTTCTTCTTATAGCGTCTTTGAGCCTGTCAACGAAGTATAGGAACCCGTTTTCATCGAAGTATCCAGCGTCTCCAGTGTGGAACCAGAGGCCTCTGAATGCTTTGACTGTTGCTTCTTGCATATTATAGTACTCTAGGAATGTTGTCCATGGTAGACTGGGTCTTATCACTATTTCCCCAACCTTGTTTGGTGGAAGGAACCTGCCTAGTTCATCCATTATTTTAACCTCAATGAATGGAGCGACTAAACCGCATGATCCTGCTGGTACTTTTCCACTAATTACAAGATCATAGGTTGGAGCTATAGGTATGCCTGCCTCTGTACCACCATATCCTCCTGTTATCAGTATGTTAAATCTTTCCTGTGCAATATTCCATATTTCCTTCGATGCATAGGCATGTGCAATAATCTTATCGTGGTCCTTTTCAGCCGGAGTAGATGGCTGCTTGAGAAGCATCTCTAGAATAGGTCCTACTGCGTGGAAGTATGTTACCTTATACTTCTTTACATCATCCCAGAATTTAGTGGAGAACCTTTCCACAAGAATCATTTTACCGTTTCCCAACATTGTCCCTAGAGTAGATAGATCTAAGGCCATTATATGGAATAGAGGTAGGTAGACATAGTTCACTGTATTAGCATTGATGCCTCCTGCATCTACCATTAATAGCGCAGTAGCTATAAACTGAGCATTGGTCTCGACAACTACTTTGGAGGGTCCTGTTGTTCCCGAAGTTAATATCATTGCTGAGGGGTCTTTCCAGTATTTTTGAATCTGAATGCTTTTATCAGGGTTAACGTTTAGCATTTCATTTACAAATGAATATTCTTTTCGTGGCTCTAGACTGGGATCTATTCCGTTGCCACCTATTATGAATAGACGTGAAATATTGTCAAGTTTATCTTCAACGTCTTTGTATGCCTTTATTAAACGGCTATCTACAACCAAGTATTTCGAGTCTGATTTCTTAAGGTTGTAGATGAGTGGGTCTTTTATGAAGGCAGTATTCACGGTTACAGGAGTTGCTCCTATTTTTAGTAGCCCGAAATATGATAGAATCCATTCAGGGGAATTCAATGCAAATATTGCTACTTTGTCAGTTTCTCTAACTCCATCTTGGTGGAATGCTGTTGCTAGAGAGTTGCTTAAATTATCTACATCGCGGTAGGAGTACTTGTCGCCATCTTGGAAAACAAGCCAGGTTTTATCACCATTCTCCTCAGCCTTTTTCCTAACGAGTTCAGAGACACTTGGGTATCTATTTAATGCTTCCTCATAGATTTCAATGGGATAGAATCCAGTCTTAGAGGTGGGGTTGGGAGGAAAAGGATTGCTCAATAAAGTCACCTTGGATTAAACTTTTGAATAAAGGTGAAATTTAAACTTTATTGAAAATAAAAATTAGTTACCTCGGTGGAATGATAATAAGATGATTGATTCTATTACATGTTTCTCGAAGTATTTTTCCCATTATTTTATTAAACCGTCTTTGAACAGTTTCTTTTCCATTATGAGGGCTGTTGGTTTGAAGCCCTGTTTAAGGTAGAATGCTATGGCGTTCGTATTATATAGCTCTACTCTTAGTGCTATTTTTTGCAGGCCAAGGTTTTTGATGTACTGAATGGATTCATTTAACAGTCGTTTTCCTAGTCCTTTTCCCCTATGGCTTGCATTGACCTCTAGATCGTAGACGTATGCTTGTTTTATATAGTTCACGGTATCCCACGTTTCCTTGACCCAGGCGAGGCCGATTATCTCACCTGTATTTGCTTCCGCGATGAAGAATGCTTCACGACCCGGTAAATTGTGGAGTAATGTGAATACTTCTTTATGAGTTTCCACAAAGTCATCATAGCTTTGATTATTGTACTCCTTATCTACAAACTCCCAGCTGATGCCTCTATCAAATTCTATTACCCTTGAAAGCATCGATTCGTCTGCTTTCAATATTCTATATTCCCCCTTATTTCTCATTGTTTAAAGCGCCTCTCAATGCTTCTTCCCTGGAAATCGTTACCCAACCCTTCGGTGTCAAAAACGCATATCCTTTTGTGTACGCCTCGTAGATCTGGTAGATTTTCTCCCTGACTGCTGCTGGGATATTGTCCGGGTGGGAATTCAGCTCATCAAACTGAATCATCTCTACATGCTCGTGCTTCTGGGAGCCTTCTATTTGTTTACCTGACCTTAGAGTTAGTAGGTATAGTGAGTGTTCTAGTTCGTCAGGGTCTAGTCTTATTGACCCTCTATTAATTCTGTCGAATACGGTTTCTATATGCTGGGTTTTGTAACCAATGATTCTCGGATCTATTCCATTGGCTAAGAGGAACAATATTATCCCGTTACACTTAGAGCAGGTTCCACAAGGTAATACTTTACCGTTTTCCAAGTGGACTGAGTGGCAGCTCCGCTGGAGCTTAAAGAGTTCTGGGTATCTATCGGCTAAAATCCTCTCAACAATAAGTCCTGATAAAGGCCTTACCGCGGACCATTGTTTAAATCCCAGACCACTTCTCTTAAACCAGTTCGTCATATACTTGTCGAATTCCTGGCTTTGATCATAAACGGCGTTGTAGTGTTTTATCCCTTTAAACAGGTAAGAAGTTCTTGAAGGATCATCGTATTCATTTCCCAAAATTACGTTGGCAATGTTTCTCTTGTAAAGGAGTGGTAGGAATGAGAAAACATAATGTTCAAAGAAGAATAGTCTAATTGGATATATCTCTGCCTTATCTTTTTTGTATGCATTTCTTTTAAGTATCTTCATGTGTTCCCCTATGAAAGTATATAATCTGTCAACGTTACTCCAGACCCGCAGAGTTCTGGGCTCGTGTTCCTTAAAGTACCTGTATGCTGTTAAGGCTGTGAACCAGTGATGTCCTGATTCATTGAAGAAACAAGGATAAACTTCACATCCCACCTCCCTTAGGATGCCATAGGATAATAGGCTCTCTTTTCCTCCGGAAGACATTACTGCACACTTCTTTTCGTCTAAACCATGTTCCGTTGACCCGGGATTGGCTGTGCGTGTGAAAACCAGCTGAACCCTAGGCTCTGCGTCTTCAGGTTTAACCATCTCAGGGTCGGGTATGTACTCGTCTCTCAGGAAACCAGTATTTCTAACAATTCTATTTACAAATATATCGTATGCAGTAATCCTAGTCGTATCCTCGAGGAATTCTTTGCCCTGCCTGGTGAGGGGTACATCGAAGACTATTCTATCAGCGAATAGTCCATAGTTAACTAGGGGTGTTGATACCGTTAGAGATGCAAACTCTCTGGTCTTATCTGTAATTATATCCTCTTCATATGTATGTATAAGTTTGTGGTGAACTTCATCTCCATTCTCTAGCTCGAGAATATAGTCTGCAGTTATCCTCTTCTTCTGTATTTTTAGATTAGTCACAGCTATGCTTTTGAAGCACTTAAGAGAGGCCATTTTACTCTGCCTCCTATGTAATCAGTAACTATCCCTCTAGCTATCTTACTTACACCGTGTAGAATGGGATCGCACGCGATTATCCCATACTTATCCTCGTAGAACTTAACTAATTCCTCGACGTCTCCTGGACTCATGTTTTCATGGTTTATCGTTATTGCATATACTTGTCTCCCTGTAATCAATTCCACTAGATGCATATATTTATCAACATCGGGCATACAGTACTGCGGGAATCCGTCCAAATGCTTTCTAGCGGGTGCATGTTGCAGTATTATTATATCCGGTCTGACAAGTGCTAGAATTTCATAGCTTCCAGGGAATACTGGGTGAAGCATTGAACCCTGTCCGGGGACTACTATTGCGTCTGGTTCCTCTTCTCTGTAAGCCCTCACGATCTCGTATTCCAAGCCTCCTGTTATGAAATCATTTATCATCGCATCAAGCACTATACCATACTTCGCTCCCTGCATCCATGCCGTCTGACCTGTTCCTACAAATACCGTTTTAACGCCAAGTTTGTTTAACTCCTCTGTAAGCATGACTGCCGTCGTCCTCTTTCCTATCGCTGAATCAGTCCCAATAACAACTATCCTAAGAGAGTCAACACTGCCTATTTCGCCTGTGTAAAATTTCTTCATATCTCTAAAGATCTTTCTAACGTCTATTATCTCGGCATTGTATTTCCTAGCAAGCTCTGAAAACTCTGGATCATCACTTAGAAACTCGTGGAGGCCGGATACTACGTTGATTCCTTTCATGAGTGCTCTTCTCACTATAGGCCTGAAGTTAGCTGGTAAACGCCCTCCAGCAGTAGCTACACCCACAATTAATACTTTAGTACTAGAATTTTCTTCGAGCGCTTCCTCGGGACTAGCATATATAGGTATATCCCTATGTTTACCGTCGAGAACTTCTCCAGCGTCTCTTCCCGCTAGACTGCTATCAATTACTCCGACAATTTTGTATCTAGCCGAATACCTTACTAGTCCGTGGGCGGTTTTGGCGTCTGTAGTTAAGTAGAATCCTTCAGTAAGGATCAAAGCATTCTCCATTAGAAACACCTTCCTGTGAACACGGCAACACTGATATCGTCTTTACCGGATCTGTCCAGGAAACTAATGGCTTCAAGCGTTGAAGCCGAGGCTGGGAGAACGCGTATTCCCTCTAAAACCTTAGTCAACATTGAGTAACGGGCCATCTTGTAGTCAGGCACCTCAACTACAAAACCGCCTGTTTCCCGGATGGCTTGTAAAGCCGAGTCGCCGTCAAAGGCTATCATTGAGACAAGCGGCTCATTCAGCCTGGTTTCTCTAACCTTCTGCAATACAGGCACTTTCCTTAACCCTTTTTTGAAGGCGAGGGCTATTGGGTTGCCATGAGAGGTGGTGGTAGCTATAATCCTGGGAAGCCGTTCTATAATGCCTTTATTAAGTAAATCTTTGAACCCTAGATAAACACCAGTTAGCGTTGAACCGTTCCCAACTGGAATGATAACATTGTCAGGTGATTTACCGAGGTCGTTTATTATTTCGTTGGCTATATTTTTGAATGAACTCAGCCCTGTTTTCCAGTTATCCGACGTAGGGTTTGCATCATACCAACCTTGTTCGTGTGCTATCTTAGAACTAGTTAATACGGTATCTTCGTAAGATCCCTCGAGTAAAACTACACGTGCCCCTCTTGATATCATTTCTATTACCCGTTTGTTACCATATGTTCTAGGGACAAAAATGACTGGTTTTAATCCTTTCAACCCTGCAAAATACGCTAGGGATGCACCGTAATTTCCACATGTACCAGTAGTTATAGTATCATATTGGCCTTGAATAGCCCTGTCAGTATGATACATTGAAACCCTATCTTTCTGTGATCCAGTAGGGTTATATCCTTCATACTTAATGTAGAGATTTTTGACACCTAGATATTCTCCAAGATACACTGGTTTAATGAGAGGTGATTCTAGCTTTATAGAATACGTCATCATTTTCTATTGCACCAACTCGTACAGAACAGGTTGATACGAATTGGACGGGAAAAAAGAGGTGTTAACTAAAATGCTTCTAGTTAACCAGTATGGACTGGTTTCAATCACTTCCTACTTCCTCCAAACTAGTTTTAATATTCGTCTGCTTGATAAAGTGACAGTAGTATTGTTTTAAGTTCAAGTGGATTTATATGGTTCTATATAGCAGGGTTGGAACTAGGAACATATGGAATTTTTAGCACTATTGAAGTAGAAAATTGAATGCTGTATTTTTAATATACCAGTTGACGACCGCTATAACCTGGCTTCCAATATGGTGTGCGTTATTGTCAGAGGAATCTGTTGAGGAAGAAGACCTGAAGAATACGAAGTTCATGGTGTTTACCCTACTGAGAATCTTGAAATTCTTTTACTCGTTTAAACAGCTTGAGAACAGGTTGAATATCCCGTCCCAAGTATTATGGCGTTACGTTACCCTTAGGGTTACCCCTGAAAAGCAAACAGCAGATAAGATATTGGCTAGGATTAAAGAAACCAGATTAGTAGAGGAAGTGATTTCCAGAGAGGTCACAGAGGATAAGGAACTCTGGGTTATATCTAGTAATCCTGGTATACTGGAGCTTGCAGCTCTAAGACTCGTGTATGAGCTTAGAAAGAGTAGAATAGACGTTATCCTATCTACTCCAGATATTTATTCTCTACCGCTTGCATCCATCATATCTTCCTACTTTAAGGCGAAGTTATGTATACCTTCTCATATGCCTCTTTCTAATAACGTCCTATCAGAGTCTTATCAAGTAGCTCCTGGAATATTGGATGTAGCTGCTATACCAAGGGATTGCATACCTAGAAAGTCTAGAGTGTTAATAACAACGCTTGCTGCGACAAACTCGTTGTATCTTAATCCAGCGTTTAAACTGGCTGTAAAAAGATATGCTCATATATCTGCGGTATTCTCGGTGCTGGGGAATAGTCAAGTTATAACTGAAGTAGCCAGGAATTATGGAGTAGAGCCTGAGCCTAGAATAGTTGTTCTGGTTGAAATGGATGTGAAAAATGGTTAAGGATGCCGGCTGTCTATAGCATAGTGAAAAATAAATGTATTAAAACTTGTTTATGAGAAAAAGTTTGCTTAACTTATTTTACTCCTCTTCTTTGAATTCTTCCGGTTCTTCTTCAAAGAATTCCTCTTCTTCTAGTTCTTCGACCTTCTCAACTTTCTGGGTTTTTGCCGGCTGTTCTTCCTCTTTGCTTACTTTCTTTTTCCTTGGGGATCTTCTGGCCATAGTTCTTCACCCCCTCTGTAGGGGTCGTATACGTATTATGATAGTCCAGGGTAAAATTCGAGCCTGGATTTACGTGATGCCATATCTCCGGGAAATTGATGTAGCTTGGGATGTATTTAGATAATGCTACGTTTAATGTATAGACCAGTTATATAATGTCAGATGGTAGAATTCTAATTGAACTTGGTTCGATGTAATATGTTTTATGGTATGTTTGCGTAAAGAGCTGCTATTCCAAACCCAACCATGTCAAGTATTACCCATAGGAGTACTGCTTTCTTCGCTCCTAACTCTCTAATCATTACTCCAAGAGCTATTATACAGGGTACTTGGTAGGTTGAAGCCATAGTGAATGTCATTGCCTGTTTTGCTGTTAGTACTGAAGTAAAGTTTGAAGTCCCTAGAACTGTTGCAAGCATAGATATGACTAGGTCTTTCTGTAGAAAGCCGTAGGCTAAAGGTATTGAGAGTGATGGAGGAAGGTTAAGGAGCCTCATTAAAGGCGAGAACACCTCTATGACCAGGTTATCAATACTATAATACGTTAGGATTGCATAAGCAATAGCACCTACCACTATTAACGGGGTTACTATTATAATGAATTCCCGGAGCCGTTGCCATGCCTTCTCAGCAACTATACTTGTTCTAGGTTTACGTAAAGGGGGGACATCCTCTATCAATACAGCATCTTGATCGGCTTTGGCGGCTTTCGAGATTATTCTTGCAATTATACCTGCAAGAATGAAGCCAATGGCATAGATACCTAAAGCTGCTAAAGCACCGTTGATTCTACCAGCTATGCCGAAAACTATGGTTGCTCTAGAGGAGCATGGAATGAATGCAAGCATGGATATAACTACAATCCGTTGCCTTGTAGTAGGGAGTATCCTTGTGGCAGTAGTAGCTGGTACTGAGCAACCTAATCCCAGGAGTGCTGGTATTACTCCTTTAGAGTGGAGGCCTAGTTTCCTTGTAATCATGTGAAGCCATAGCATTAGTCTTGTAAGAAACCCGGTATCTTCTAGGATTACAAGTATTAAGTAGAATATGAAAACGTAGGGGAGTGCAGCAGTGTACTGCGCGTAGAGGGCCTCCACACTTTTCGCCGAGGCTAATCCCAGTAATCCATGGGGAGAGAGTTCCGCTACTATGGTTCTGACATTATTGCCTAGCACTGAATCGAGCGCGTTAACTATTTCATTACCTAGTATAACAGTCAGAACTATCATAGCTCCTAGGAAGAATAATCCTGTGAGTATACCGAGACCCGTATTCTTTAGTAAGGCTTCGTCCACTCTGCTGAGAGTCCTTACAGTGGTTGGGGTTATTCTGGCATGCTTCTTTGTAAGTGACATGGCGTATCCGGCTCTCGTAATCTCTATATCATTGTATGGGTCATGTCCTTCTTCTACCAGCATCCTATGGGCATCCTTTGAATAGTTACACTCATATATCCTGGATACTAGGGGGTCACCCTCAACTAGTCTGACTGCAAGCCCTCGTCTATTCAACCTAACATTTCCTCTTACACACCTCATCGCTAGGGACAATGCTTCCTCGATATGATCATCATAGATGATTTCAAGTTTAGCTCTACGAGCTTCGCCCAACCTGTTTATAAGATCGTTTATACCGCCTTTTTTGATAGGATTAATTTTTACCACAGGAGCTCCGAGCTCTGCTTCAAGCCCTCTGTAATCTATACGGAGTCCCTTCCGTGCAGCCTCTTCCCAGAAATTCATGCCTATAATAACACGCACTCCTAACTCGATAACTGATAACAAGAATACAAGCCCTCTCTCAATCGCTGTAGAATCTATAACAACGATCGTGAAATCATAGTCCTTCTCTATTAAAGCTCTCTCAGTAACCTCCTCCTCTAGACTGCTTGTATACAGGTTATATATGCCGGGGGTGTCAATGAACTCGTATTCGATGCCTCCTATAATAGCTCTCGCTATGGTTACTTCAACAGTTGTACCCGGATAATTTGATATCTGAACATGACTTCCTGTCAGTACTTTAAGCAGAGAGCTCTTACCTACATTGGGTTGTCCTAAAAGGAGTACACGCTTCCTTCTACTTGAACTCACGAGTACTTCCTCCGGTTATTGATACTAGGTTTCGGGAACCACTAGGACCTTAGAGGCAATTATATCGTCAACTGACACAACGCGGGCTTCAGATCCTACCATTATTATAATCACTCCACGATTCTTAGATAATATTTTGAACCATCGTCCTGGAAGTAAGCCTACACCGTAGAGGCGGGCGACGATACTAGGCCTTGGATCCAGAACAGCTATTATACGACCGGTATTTCCTTCGACTAGAGAGGAAAGAGTTACTAGTTTCTCTCCCAGTATTTTCTCGAGCTCAGAAGGCTCCATGTCGAGGTGTTCCATATAGTGGGCTGCTACATGGCTTTTAGTATTAAGCTGTTTTAGAATATTTTCTATCGCCCTGTGCCTAGTATACACCATACTAGCAGCTTCTACTCCCTTCTCAGTCAACTCAAGCTTATCGTCAGCAGCCTTAACAAAACCATTATCTTCCAGGTCTCTTAGAGCCTTCTCGGCAACATCTTTCTCTCCAACTTCCTTGATGATCTTATTTTTATTAGTCTTCTTACCTTCCTCCATGAGGAACCTCAGGATGTCATCCTTAGTTATACTTTCCACAGTTTTTTCGTTCAACACTGCAATCCTGGTTTACAATAAATATAGTATGTGGCATAAATTTACATCGTCGAACCATGAAGTAATGGGCCTATTCAAGGGTCGGTATTAGCCTTCCATATTTACGACCTGTTCCGTAATTTAATTAAATAGGTATTTATTTTTGTACTATTCAGGTTTCTTTTATACACCTCCTGAAGAATTCAAATACTACTTGCAATTCATAAAACATGGTATAGATATATTATCCTAGTTTCTATTTATAATCATTCGATTAAAGGTGTCAATCAAGTTTGAAGGCAAGTAGAAGATATCTATTGGTAATCCTAGTTCTAATAATTGCGGTAGTAGGTTTAGTTGAATACTACTACCAAGAATATAATCTGCCTCCTTTACCTCTGAACACAACAATAATAACTAACACTAGAAACACTCAGATTACTTCACAACCATACCTGAGAGCCTTGTATTATGATTCCCTTTACCGTGAATACCCCAATGATACGCTGGACGCTCTCATAGTTACGACACTAGAGAGCCGTGGATACGATGTAGATGTTTACTTGGGCAAGAACGCTACTCTTGACCAGCTTGTCAACCTACAACAATACCAACTTGTTATTATACGTGCACACGGCGGATATAGCAATAGGACAGCTGGTACTTACCCACCAGGTGAATATATTTTCACAGGCTTATACTACAATGAAAGCGTAATGAAGTACGGGGAAAACATTAACACATGGATTAAGAAGGGATACCTAGCTCTGGGAGTTATACCTCCGCCAGGTAAAAAGCCCTCCCAGGAGGAGCTGGAGAAACTTCCGAAATACCTAGTGGTGGGACCCAAATTCATAGAAGAAAAAACCGTTGTAGAACAAGGTAGTATAATCATCGTTTTCGGATGTTACACGTTCGAGGACGGTACGCTTGCAAAGATAATGCTGGATAAGGGGGCACTAGCGTATGTTGGATGGAAAGGAGGCGTAACACCTGAATACATGGATAGAATCCTACCCGGCACTGTCAATGCATATTTGTCACATGGACTCAATGGTCTCAGGAATTTTGTAAATAATACACTACCTGATCCTCAGAGTGATGGGAAGCTACGGATTTTATTGAGGCCGAGCAGTGTATCCTAGTTCTTCTCATCATTAATTATATTAAAATTCTAGTATCGAAGAGTATTGCTATAATATTTACTTTGTTTAAACCTGAAAACCTTGCTTATCCTTTACTAATGCTTCTATATTCCACCTAGATCCCGTTCGTAATAAGGAATCTCTAGTTTTCACTGCCATTCAGGGTTAGATTTATTTAGATAAAGAAAAATGTGGTTTAAGGATACACTATAAAGATAATTGGTGGATCGGAATGAGTAAGATGACCATGATTATTACAGTATTGATCCTACTGGTCGTTGCAGGTGGATTGTGGTTCCATTATGGAAATCATAGTATCTTTGGTATTACAGGTAGAAATGCCTTCTCGAAAACCAGTACAGTAAGTAATTCTAGGTTGAAAGTAAATGAAGGCGAAGGAGACCATATACGGGTGAAGATATTATATGCCAGTGAAGTACGTGGCATCAGAGTAGTAGAATTCGTCTATACGAATGCGACTCGTTATGAGTATGTCTACCCATTTGACGGCTATACCGGATACTTATTCAAAGTAAACGCCACTAATGAAGGGTCACAGCCCGCTCATCTCGAATTCTATCTCATAACGAATGATGGGAAAAGAATCTGGCCTGAAGACCACACGGTATTCTCTGACTATGTAGAGGGAATACCGAAAGACGTACTATGTAACAGTATAAGAATACCCACAAGCTTCAGTGATGATAGAATAAAGAATATAAAACCCAATACTACAAGCACCGTATTCCTCTACTACAGCATAGAGCTAGGGGAAAAACCAGCTTACCTATATATAGAAGGAAGATACTCTAATGGAGAGGCATTCAACTTCACTGCACCCTTAAGCTTAACCGGATAGAAGCTTGAAATAGCTCCTAATAATTAATTTCTACCATTCCTATTAAACTCGAAGATATCAACCCCAAGCCCAAAGTAAAAAAGCATAAAACTCTTTAAACCGAGACTAATCGCCTTCCATACATTGGACATTGGAGAATTCAGCATAGTGAGCGGCACAAGACTAACTGCTATTTCCGGTTCTCCCGGTTTTACCAGATAGTTTCACCAGTTCAATAGGGCCTAAAACTTCATCCACTCCTTTGAGCTCGGTAGGTGTTTCATGTAAGCTAATCAATCCTACACGTGGGATCCCTAGGCCTCTTAGTCTCTCTATGGTTTTCTTTATTTCACTACTACTCAGCGGTCCCGTTTTGACCTCGTAACCGCATTGCGGGCTCCCTTTATTATCTAGGAGGAGGATATCAACGTCCCAGCCATCGGGTGTAATCGAATATGCAGGGCGAAGCTTCTTGATTATAGCAAGCAGTTCTGCTAGATCGAACTGTAGTTCCATGTAGTATCTTGATCTGAGCGATTCTCTACTAGGCTTCTGGCCTAACTCGTCTACTCTGTCCAGTATGTAGTAGAGTATAGCGAGGAGGGTGCTTCTGTGCCTATAGTATACTCTGGCCCCCCTGGTTCTCCACAGTCTTATTCCTCTGACCAGGCCCATGTTCTCAAGGTTTTTAATGTATCCAGTTACAGCTGTTTGAGCGGGTCTTTCGAGTAATCCACTACTATAAAGTCTGTGGGCCAACTGACTAGTATTCCAGTATCCCTTAGCGAGAAGCCTTAGTATTGCATCGTAAATCCGAGCCAAACTACGGCCTTCCTCTGCAAATATCTCTCCAATAAGACCTGGGGCGATGGGGGCTAACTGTTTGGCCCGACGGTAGAGCATATCCACAGGATCACCGCTTGGCTTCACTAATCCTAGAATCCAAGGATCCCTTGCAATACCCAACCATCTAACTGCTCCCACATGATCCATACCGCATTTAACAAGCGATGCTATAGTATCCAATGGATCAGCGAGGTCAACATTGTAAGCTTCAACCAATCCAAGCAATGGGCTGTTGGATGAGAAAATGCTGTCCGAAACACCGTAGCTGGATCCTAGGAGAATAAGCTTGCCCTTACCTGTTGCTAACTTATGGGCTACAGCGTCCATCCAGTTCTTCCT
This sequence comes from Candidatus Tiamatella incendiivivens, assembly GCA_015522635.1. NCBI lineage: Archaea > Thermoproteati > Thermoproteota > Thermoprotei > Acidilobales > Acidilobaceae > Tiamatella (SeqCode) > Tiamatella incendiivivens (SeqCode). Next base: position 26,119 of record WALW01000004.1, read on the forward strand.
GGCAATACGCTGGAACTCATCTACTACAACGACCCCGTCATTAGACACTACGTTTGTGATCCTTTCCAGACAATCACTTAAGTCCTTCTCCCTTAGTTCACCGCCGATCAAGCATGTTCCTTCGCGGCTAACCAGCACATACTCATCGTAGCTAGTACAATGCTGGACTAGCCAGGTCTTACCGGTCTTTCGCCTACCGTAGACAAGCAACGAACCGGTAATTTCACCTAACTCCCCGCATTCTTTTCTCTCGATAACGCAATAACTCATATTATATAACCACAGTTATATAACCAACATTATAAAAATAAAAAGATTTCTTCAACAAACAAGAGTAATAACAAGAGTAACATGGAAAAGAATAAATCTAGCTCCCATATGAACAACCAAGATTAATTCTTATTCTATTCTCTATGCCTCCTATACTTACCAGTATTCCACCTGTAATATTCCCATAGGAATATTACAACGAGAATAGTTGTATGGAGACAGAGGAATGCCATCGATCATGAAATGGGGAAACAGAGCAATATTATGTTGTGGACACTGAAACTCTAAGACTTTTCTAGGCATACTTGTTGGTGGTTGAGTTAACATGCGGTTAACTCAACTAAAAGTAGAGTTAACATAGAAAGGTTTAAAGTACTGGTTAACTCCCAGGACAAACATAATGTACAATATAGACCTAATATAATAATTAATACGCGAACAGGTCAAATATTTTTGATAGATTTCAAATTAGAAAAACGATATTACCCAAGCCATTACTGGACATGAATCATATATAGGAGGATCTATATCCATGAAACACATGCTAGGATCGCATGAACATAATGTAATACGCTTAATGTCTTAACAAACGCTAACTAACATTAATATATTTATGATTATCTGTTAATTAATTAACTTTTCACAACGATAATACTGTTAAGCAACGGAACACATAGTTATGCACCATTAGATACACTCCGCAGGACATATATAGATAGTAGACTAAGATGATAGTATTACCTTATGGTAATACCAACACCTCCCCTTCTACCCTTCCAGACCACCAATGACATAGCTCCATCCGTATAAAATTAACGGATCAAAGTACACTTCTGCATGTATCAGTACATCCACTGTACTAGCTATTCAAACATCTATCACACAATACTGCAATACTGGTAGAGAGACATATACAATTAGATTAATCAGTTAGATAACTAGGAGTTACATTATTATGCACACCAAGCAGTTGAATCGGTAAAATCCTTATATATTGAATCACATACTGAAATACCACACTAAGGAGACAGAGATGACCTGGTAGGTTTTAAAACTCCCCCTACTATTAAGACTGTATCACTTCCATACGATCCTAAGAAATGATCAATAGTATAGACTTATTGTAAATGCCTCGAAGTTAAGCGAAGAATTAGTGAACTTGTCTCGGAGAGAAACAGGCTTCAATCTAACCTATCGGGCATGCTACAGCAAGCTCAGAACACACCGGCTCAGTCTGAACCTGAGAAAAGCCAAAAATAGAGTACACTACTTCAATATATACCA
>WALW01000005.1 GCA_015522635.1 Candidatus Tiamatella incendiivivens
AAGGACATTCCTCTTCCCTTGGATCAATGAAAAATTCCATCTCCATTAGAGTGAATTCCCTCAATCTTATAACTCCTTGACGAGGGCTTATCTCGTTCCTCCCTACTTTCCCTATTTGAGCTATACCTATTGGCAAACGATTCCTCATGGCCTCATGTATCCTTTTGAAAGCCGTGAAAATCCCTTGTGCAAGTTCAGGTCGTACAAAACCTTTATTAGACTCGTAGGGGCCAATTCTTGTCTCAAATAGTAAATTGAAAGCCTTTACTTCACTCAGCTCACCACCGCATATTGGACATCGAATATCATGATCCCTCAGGAGCTTCGTTAAATCACTAGGTGCCAGGCCTTCCACACTAATTCCAAGTTTATCCTCAACTAGATGGTCAGCCCTGAATTTCCTACCACACTTTAGACACTCAACTATGGGATCTGTGAAACTTTCAACATGACCTGATGCCTCATATACTTTCGAGGGTCCGATTATAGGTGTCTCAACTTCTACTACTATATGCTGGTGTCTCCGGACGAACATTTCTCTCCATTTACTGATAATGCTCTGCTTTAACATTATTCCATAGGGGCCAAGATCATAGAAGCCTGCTACTCCACCGTAGATTTCGTATGAAGGCCAGAGATACCCCCTTCTCTTAGCTAGATCCATTAGTCTTTCATATTTGTCTGTTTCTACCTCTGCCAAACCTACCAACCCTAGATTGCTTCGAGTTTGTATAGGATTATAAATAAAGAGATTAATCCACTTTACTATTGGTGTAATGTCGTTGAAGTCCCTGTTTATAGCCGAATCGCCAGAGGCTTTCGGTGGTTATAGACCGGAAAAAAAGAAAACTCCATATAGCCTCATAGGATTCCCATTTGACTCGACCTCGTCTTTCAGGGCTGGACAGAGATTCGGACCCAACGCTGTTAGAACTGCTTCACGGTATATAGAGTTCAACAGCCTTAGAGCAGGAGTGGATGTGGATGAAATTGGGGGAGTATTCGATGAGGGAGACGTGGCTATAGTTCACGGAGACCCTCGTGAAACTGTGAGAAGAGTTGAAGAAATCTATAAGGAAATATTTGCAAGTGAAAACAGTCGTATTCCCATACTTATCGGGGGAGAACACTTAGGATCTCTAGGTGCTTTATCTGCGTTCAGAATAATTAATCCATGCTTGATCTGGATAGATGCGCATATGGATTTACGGGAGGATTATCTGGGATGCAAGTACAGTCATGCCAGTGTAGTTCGAAGATTAAACGAAAAGTATGGTGGCAATATTAGATTATTCTACATTGGTGTGAGGGGGTTCTCTGAAGAAGAACACGATTATGCAGAGAATAAAGGGTATGATATTGTAACTAGTCTTGAAGCGTTTAGAATAGGAGAAGACATGCTGGCATTAAAACTTAAGAAATTCTTGGCTGGCTGCAACCATTATTATATAAGCATAGATATGGATGCCTTCGATCCTTCTTATGCACCAGCCGTTGGGAACCCGGAACCAGAAGGCTTGACCCCTTCACTTATCCTAGATGTGCTCTGGAAAATAATAGATAACAGGCTAGTTGGTTTCGACATTATGGAAACCAGTCCTGTATACGACCTCAGCGGGATTACAGGAATATTAGCGAGTAAGCTTGTCGTAGAACTTGTAGCAATGCATTATGCAAAAAGCGGTAGAGAAAAATAATTCGCGTGTCTACACTGCTCTAAAAAGTATTTTTCCAGCTCTTTTTAGTTTGAACAATCCCCTAAACCCGCAGTTAGGGCACATTAGACTAGGTAATAATTCGATTTCACTCTTTTTCACTATTGCACCGCAGTTAGGGCACAAGTATTCAATATCTCCTTCATCCGGCTCAAAGTATCTTTCCACAGACCGACACCTAGAAAGGGAGTTTATGCTTCAAAGGATAAATATTTATTTTTTCCAGGCTCTATTGGTTAACAACGGATCACGTATACTCTACGTGTAAAACATGTATGGGTGTAAGAAAAACCATGAGTGAATTTGATTCTCTATGCGGAGGGTTACCCCCCGAACTCTGCGAGCAACTTGTAACCGAGCAACAGGAAATTAGGATTCGACTGGAAAGAAGGCGTTTTGGTAAAGAAGTAACAATAATAGACGGCTTAAACGAGAAAGAAGTCAACCTGAAAAAACTAGCATCAGAACTGAAAAGAAAACTTGCCACCGGAGGAACTGCAAAGGATGGCAGGATAGAGCTCCAGGGAGATCATAGGGATCGTGTCAAAGGAATATTGGTTGAAATGGGGTTCCCAGCTGATAATATAACTGTTATAGAGTAAATTCTCAATAACTCAATAACTTGAAGGGGAATCCCTCACCATTAAGTTTCTCTAAAACATTATTAACTGACTTCCCACTGGGGGCTTCAGCGTAAACTTCTATCTTTGCCCATCCAGGTTCTAAGACCAGGCTTATTCTGTCGTGCCTGACGTCTATGATATTGAGCCTTGCTAGGGCTAGTAATTCCAAAACCCTATTCAGGGATCCGGGTTCATCCGGTATTAATCCTTCTAATCTAACTATCCTACGCCCTCTTCCAAGCTCATAGTTGATCACCCGCACAAGCCTGGTTGGATCAATATTGCCGCCGGATATTATGAGTAGGACTTTCTCATCTTTCCTAACCTCGACTTTACCAGTTAACATAGCTGCGAGAGGAGCTGCACCTGCTCCCTCAGCCAAAGTTTTGTTACGCTCGAGAAGCAGGTAAATTGCTTCGCTTACCTCTTTATCATCCACTGTAATCACCTCATCTATATAGCTGGATATAATCTCGAACGTTAATTCCCCGGGAATCTTAACTACCAGTCCATCCATAATACCGGGATGAGCGGGAACCTTAATAGGATGCCCATACTTTAGGCTCTCAGTGAACTTTGGAGCATAACTAGGTTCAACGCCTATTATCCTCGTTTTATTACCCCATAAATGCCTAGCCACAGTTATTAGACCAGACGCTAAGCCTCCTCCTCCAACAGGAGTTATAATAGTGTCTGGCGGTTCTCCAAGTTGCTTAAAGGCTTCGAGAAGAATAGTCCCCTGACCCGCTATTACTTTCGGGTCATCGAAAGGGTGAATAAACGTATACCCCTTCTCTTCTACAATCTCCATTGCTTTTTTCAATGCATCATCATACACTCTTCCATACAATACCACTTCAGCACCATAATTCCTAGTAGCCTCGATCTTTGAGATAGGAGCTGTCTCAGGCATAACGATAATAGATGAAATGCCTTGCCTCGATGCTGCAAATGCTACACCCTGAGCATGATTTCCTGCACTCGCAGCAACAACCCCCTTTCTTTCCTCTCTAGGAATACTCCATATCCTATAGTACGCGCCTCTCACCTTGAAGGATCCCGTCTTCTGTAAATTCTCAAGCTTCAGGAACACCCTTGCTCCGACGATTTTCGAGTATGTTGCAGAGAAATCGAGTGGCGTAGTATGTATGGCTTTTGACAATACTTCCCGTGCTTGAATAGCATCCCTAAAAATCTCTTCAATATTCATGGTTCTACACCTGAGAAGACCCGTGACACCTTGTTTTATACAACCATAGATGTATTAATATATGCCCCATGTCTCATTGTTCTAGACGGATCAAAAGGTGCAGGCATTGGAGCTGACGGCGCTGGACAACCAGCAGGTAAAAGATATTAAGAAAATTATTGTAGACGAGTGGCTGCAAGCGAAGGACATGATTGATGATAAACTAAAGGAGTTCTCCATAGATAAGCATGGTCAAGTACTCGAGATCCAGAGGTATATAACTGAAGGGGGTAAAAGGTTCAGAGGCTTCCTCACTATACTTACAACCAAAGCCTTGGGAGGCGATCCATTAGAGGCCCTAGATGCTGCCGTCGCTGTAGAGCTGGTGCAAGCCGCTTCTCTCGCACTTGACGATATTGTTGATGTAGACGAGTTCAGAAGGAATAAAAAGGCGAGTTGGATAGCCCATGGGGTATCTAAAACTGTACTAGTAAGCGTTCTTATAATCTCGGTAGCCCAAAGAATTGTTGAGAAATACGGGTTCAAGGCCATAATGCATGTAATTAGAGCCTGGGAGCAAACAACTAGAGGAGAAGTAGCCGACAGTTTCCTCTACCCTATACTGAAACCAGAAGATTACGAGAATGTTGCTATATATAAGACAGGGGCATTATTCCGGCTGGCAGTGATCCTTGGAGCTATTTCGTCAGGTGAAGATGAATACATTGACATACTCAACAAGTATGGAGATAGCCTAGGCCTGGCATATCAAATAGCAGATGACATGGTTGACCTGGCTAATGTTTTACCCGACAGCACTAAATGGGGCGATCTCCAATCTGGCGTCAGACTATTCGTTAAATACTTAGATCCCAATAGAAATTGGAAGGAAAGTGAAGTACCAGATTATAGGTATTATATTGAAAGGGGAATTGAGAAGCTTAAAGTTGTAATTGAGGAGGCTGGAAAGCTTCTTTGGAGCTTGCCTGACAATAAATACACTAGAGCGTTAGCCTTGATTCCATACTTCATGTCAGAAAAAATGCTTGAAGAGGCTAATCTGTCACTAGGGTATGGTTTTTAGCTTAAAACAACGTTCTCTATAGTTTGGAATACTATTTCCTTGATAGTTTCGACATTGTTCCTTATGAATAAGTGCTCGCATTCATCATCGGAATACGCGTGTACATATACTATTGGCTCACTAGCAGAGTAGTGGATACCTCTAACATGACTTGAAACACCGGATAACTCTAGGATGCGTGCCCCCTTCACTTTCAAATCTCGTTTCAATGCTCTTTTTTCAATGCTCATCGACGAAACTATAAATCTAGCCTTAGATTTCTTGTTTCCACAATTCTCTTCTAACCGATGCAGATAATGATTTGAGTATTCCCTTAGAAACTTGTTCTCTAACTGAGAAACCTTATCATCGTCCTCTAAGGACATTGATAATTGGCGTATAACTTCCTGTGGACGCCTGCTAGTATAGAGAGTTATATCGCCAAATCTCTTGATTATCGAGATTGGCAACAGATCTCTTCGTTCCATAATGCTTGAAGCCCATCTTCTTTCTTGGCTATCACCAAGCACTCTGAGTACCTTAGTAGCTTGCATGAACTCGTGCTCATCTAAGGAGATAAGCGATTTACCTATAAGGTCTGCAACGTTGCTAGGATTCATGAACTCATAGAAGTCCAGATCATCTATTTGAGGATATATCTGTTGCCTAATTTCATGCCAGTTGTTTATTATACCCTCTAAAATCTTCGTTAGCGCTATGTAAAAAGAGGTGTTCTTATGATGCAGATATAGCCATTTGTACATTTTTATCCTCGAATCAAACATGTCTTCAAGAGCTGATAGCCCTCGAATATCATACATGACATGTGGTTTGTTCTCTGCCATATCTACCGTCAACGCATATATCAGCCTGTCTATATCTACCCTACCATACACTACTCCTGTATGAAGCGAGTCTCTTAACACATAATCAAGCCTGTCCGCATCTATTGTCCCAGATATCAGCTGGTTCACCACATAATACGAGCCTTCCTTAAGACCTAGCCTGTCGAGTACTTCCTTCCTGGGCTTGTGGTTTTTCGTATCCTTGAACAAGGCGTCTTCGACCGCTTGTAATAGTTGTTGTAACTTTACTCTCCGTTTTACGAGGTTTTCGCTGATGAATCGGATAAACTTCATTGTATAATACTCGTGTACTTTTCCATCGAATTCCTTAAACCACTGGAAAGACAATGCTCCGCTAACTTCAACGTTAGCTAGTGCTATTTCCATTTGATGGCTAAATGGTAAATGACCTATGTCGTGGAGCAGTCCTGTTAACCTTGAAAGCTGGACGAAGTTCCTCAGTTCTCGCTTGCTACAAGTCTTAGTTATAGTGGAACATAAATCTTCATCTTCTTGTATAATTGAAACTATTTTCTCGGCAAACCGGCTCATTAGATGCATTACACCTATACTATGTTCAAATCTAGTGTGTCGAGCTCCGGGATAAACCAGAAATGTGAGTCCAAGTTGTGTTATATTGTGAAGCCTTCTCATAAATGGTGTTTGTAATAGAGTGTACTCAGCCTCATTGATCGGTACGAAGCCGTGAACTGGATCAAGTATGACAGCCCTATATTTGTAGGCCCCTATAAGACCCCCTTGCTTCAATATCTACCCCCGAGATATTGGAGAGTCTCATATGTTCTCTAATAGCTCTATTTCCTCTTATCCCCCTTGTCTTCCACTAGCTTCTTCATGTCGCTAACTAACTCCCTTAGATAAGGGGCAGACTGGCTCATTGATTGAAGATTTACAAGTTTATCGTATACACTCTCGGGATCAGGTATGCCGTAGAGAATGAAGAAACTTCTACTTCTAGGCATCTCAACTGTTTTAGTAGTTGCTACACCGCCTACTATTCCCTTAGCAGCAACACCTCCACCTACCGTGACGGCGTCATTACCTGTACCTATTCCCGAAGCTGTTATAGGGTATATATGTCCAAAACCGAAGATCCTTCCCATTAAAGGTTTCTCTACTATAAACTCTTGAACTCTCTCATAAACGAGGTCTCTCCTCCGTTTCTTATAAAAGATATTGTACTCTATGATAACGCGCCTGTCAGTTATTGTATAGTGATGAGCTCTTCTATGGAGTTCCATGCCGATTATTCCAAGCAGTCCCAAACCGATGCCTGTTAGATATGAGTAGCTCCAGTTACCATAACCCAGTTCTGATAGAACAGGACCTACAATAACTATGGCTATTCCTAGTAAGAAGTTCCCTATAGAAACATTGTGGTATGCTCTTACGAGGTAAGGGACAATTACTAGCACCGACCAAGAGGCGAATGCTATGTTTCCACATGACACGGGTATCCTATTGCATAAGGGAGTATAAACACCTGGCTTTACATACGTCACTAGAGAGACTAGGAATAGATATGCCCATAGCGTGTAAGAACCCATGAAGCTAGCAGGGTGAGGTCTAGTTTCAATTATTTTGGTTTCCTTGTTCAGCAACTATTACACCCTTTGATATGAAAGTATGGTATGTAAGGGCTTTATAAAGAAGCTAGATGCAAAATGCGGGAACGGTGCATCAGAGAGTGGTCGAAGCTGACTACATGGTTGTTGGGGCCGGACCGGCTGGAATCTCTGCTGGGCTAAAACTTACTATGGAAGGATTTAGTGTCAAAATTTATGAAGCAGCACCCAAGCTCGCGATGAAACCTTGCGGCTGGGGTATTCCTCTCCCTCAGACCCTTCCTTTTCGAATTCCAGAAGAGTCCATTAAGAAGCATATCGATGGAGCAACTTTATTCATCGACAGAGAACATGCGCTTGACTATACTGGGAATGATTTAGGTGTAATTGTCGATAAACCCTTGATGTTAGAGATACTTGCCAATCAATACGGTGTCGATATACTATACAAGGCCCCAGTAAATCCTCGTAGAATAAAGTCTGAAACCGATGTTAGAAGGCTAATAATAGCCGGGGGGTTCCCTTGGTATATGGGGGAAACCATTAATGCTGTTCAATTTCACTTAAAAACCGCTTATTCTTGGGGAGAGATGTTTGAATTCTATTTTGACTCTGAAATTATAGGCTATTACTGGATTTTCCCCATGGAAAAACACCTTGTTAAGATAGGTGTAGGTGGGTTCAAGGATATGGTTGCAATGAAAAACCTACTTGAAAGGTTTGTTATGAGGGATGAAAGGCTCAGGGGGTCACAGCAAGTATCAAAACTAGAGGGTGCAAGACTAGCAGTTGGAGGAATACATTTACATGAATCATACCCCTTGATAATAGGTGAGGCTTCTGGGGCAGTTTATCCGTTAACAGGGGAAGGTATAAGGCCTTCTATAATAATGGGTTACGCTGTTGCCGAAGCTTTAGCCGAAGGCAAGAATCCGTTCAAAGCAGTTCGACAGACAAATGTATACTGGAAAGTGAGTTTACAGAGACGAATACTAGAAAAAGTTAAGCAGTTAACATCCAAGTCACGAGCTGATTTTCTGAAGAACTTGAATCCTGAGGTACTCATAAGAGTAGGACTAGGGGATTTCACTAAAACATCACTTCTCAAATTGATTATCAAAAGTCCCAAATGTCTTGCTAGTATTTTAAGAAAATTCATTTGAACAATTTATTATAATACAATAGATTCCCTAACATTGTAAATCAGGCGATGAATTATACGCCATCAACCGAAACCCCGTAATATGTAGGGGTTAGTGAGGTGGCCTGTCCCCTCGAGCCCTGTTTAAACAAGTTAAACAGGAGTTTCTTCCACTTTTAGGATTCTATTAACGTAAAGGGCTAAAGCGAATAAAAGATCGCTAAGTCTATTAATCGCCTTCAAGGCTAGTTTCGGGTATAACCCCTCGTTTACGAGTTGCACTAATCTCCTCTCTGCCCTTCGGGTAACCGTCCTGGCCACATGGAGTTGAGAAGCGGCTTTGTGTCCGCCTGGCAAAATAAAGCTTTTCAAAGGAGCTTCCCCATAATATTTATCGATCAACTTCTCCATCCAGAGAATGTCATTCTCTGACAGGCTTGTAGGCCTAGAGGGGAGAAACCCTATCTTAAACATTAATCGTTGGACTTCTACCAGTATCCTGTGGATATCGCTAAGCTCCGGCATACTAGGTAATAAGCTTCTTGCTAAGCCAATATGGCTATTAGCCTCGTCCAGTGTACCTAAGAACTCCATTAAAGGATGATCTTTTGGAATCCTCTTATTCAGGAAATAGCAAAAAGTCGTCCCCTCATCGCCTGTTCTCGTATAAAGTCTACCTGTCATTGCTCTTCCCCTCTTGCAGCAAGTTTCAGCCTATCAATTACCATTTCTTTGTCTAGAACTGACAATAGTGGAGCTGCTCTAGGCCCTTGAGGTTTACCAAGAATTGCTAAGTAAAAGTCTTTGTAGAATTCCCGCCTTACATTGGAACTCATCTCCCCTCCCACTTCTATCATTGCCTCCTTTATCGCCCCCTCATCCCAAGACTCGAGCCGGGCTAGCTTCTCTGCTAGAACTCTTAATTCACTTCTATGTTTAACCTCCTTATATACCTCCATGGGAGGCTCCCTTGGTACCTTAAACTTCAATGATTCAGGTGCATATGTATCGACCCAATTTAATGCCTTAACTACTAAACCTGCAAGCCAAGCTTTACTATAATCTCCTAACTCGGAAACATGGCTGGTTCTCTTTAATCTTAACAGGGCATGCTCGAATATGTTATCTCTGGGAAGGTTTTGAACCAATAACGCGACATGTAAATATGGAATTTGGATGGGCATCTTCTCTGGTGGCCTATCAGGATGGGATAACTCGTATGATCTGGCTAGAACTCCATCCCCGCCTTCATTGCCTGTAGATTCTAGTCCAAAGTAAACACGCTCTGCCCTATAATAGTCATTGTAATACCTAGGTATTTCTTGTAAGTCAATAACAACCCTCCTCTTCGGATTAGTCGACACGTAGATGAATCTAAGTATTTGTGGGTGTGCTATATCAAGCCATTCCTTAGGGGTTATGCCAACGAATCCGCTGCTAGTCATGTCTGCTTCCTTGCCTCCTATTCTAAGCGACACCCATTCATACCATTCTCCTTCTGGAGGATTGAATTTGTAGACTATTGCGGCGAGCTCCTTACAGGAATCCCTACTACCACCCGGAGTAGCATGGTCCTTTCCGTACGGTTCAAAGTCTACCTCTAGAACCTTCCAAACGCCAGTCCATTCTATTCTCCAGTTGAGTTTACCTTCCTCCAATCTAGCCTTTCCTCTATGGTTGCATGCCCTGCAGTAGTACTCAATTAATCCTCTAATTTCATCGTATGCAACTGCTACCGTTCTATCTATTCTACCACAGTTACTACATATTGGTTCGAACGGTATCCAACCTTCAGGATATTTGTTGCGGCCTCTGTACCTGTTGATAATCTTTCTAACCTGCTCTCTTTTCTGAAGAGTCTCTAAGACGAATTCCTTCATCTTACCGTTGTAGAGTTCTGTAGTTGTTACTACCTCTACTTTCCCGTCAGTAAACTCTTTTATGTATGGGCCAAAGTCGCTCCAGTAATGTTCCACCCAATTGTTATGACAGCCCCTTGGATCAGGAACCTTTATAAGCGGCCATCCCTTGTATCTTCTCGCTTCTTGAGGGTTATCAAATGCCTCTAATTGCGGTTTCTTACCCTTCCAAGCATCTTGGGTATACAATGTCAGTAACTGCTTTACCTTAAATCCTTTTGACTCAAGCGTCCTCCTAAGGACTTCTGGAAGTATGATCTCTCCTCTAAGCCTACCTATATGCTGGACTCCTGACACGCTGAGACCGCCATTGAATATATATACTTCCTTCTTCCTCTCAGCTAGCTTTCCAGCTAATTCTTCAGCTAGAATATCAACCCAATGTTTAGAAGTCATCATATAACCCGCCTCCCTACCTTAATTTATAATTCGGGTATGAGTGAAGACTTTAACGTTGAGGTTCAATGGGATGAGGAGAGGATACCTAGCCCTAATGAGGCCTACCAACTGCACTATGATAGGTTTCGCTGTTATAGTAGGTGCTGGTATTGCAGCGGGTAGGGAGCTTTTGTCTGTAGATGTTATTAGACTGGCATCAGGTTTCATTGTAGGATTCAGTTTTTGCGCAGTATCCATGACCGTCAATGACATATATGACATAGAAATTGACAGAGTCAATAAGCTTGACAGACCTTTAGCTACAGGAAAAGCCACTGTTCCAGGAGCCTATAAACTGTCAAGCGCCTTAGCAATCATAGGATTACTATTCTCAACACTCACAGGACTACTAACCTTCATCATAGCATCGTTCAGCCTAGCTGTCGGCGTGTATTATAATGCGAAAGGAAAGAAACTAGGATTACCAGGTAATATTATGGTTGCATATAATATTGGGATCCCTATACTCTATGGTGCCCTTATCGTTGAAAGGCTTACCTGGACAATAATGATTTACTGGCTTATGGTTTTCTTGGCGGGGCTTGGCAGAGAGATAGTTAAGGACATCGCTGATATTGAAGGAGATAAAGTCAAAGGCGTCAAATCTCTCCCCATAACATATGGAGAGAAGCTCTCAAGCATGCTAGCAGTTGTAATGTATCTCATTGCAATACTCCTGAGTCCGTTTCCCTTAACGTCGGGGCATATAAACCGCTTGGGATACGGTGTACCTGTACTAGTTACAGACATCCTCCTCCTCTATTCCATTGTAATTATAGTAAAGAGCCCTGATAGGGTTCATGCACTGAAACACAAGAAGATCGTCCTAATAGGAATGCTGTCAGGACTAATAGGGTTCCTGCTCGGTAATCTCTAATTATCCAGTGGCGTGCCTGGATAAGGCTTCCATCAGAATGAAAACGTGGAAATTGATGGAAAAGTCGAATATAGCTATAATGTAAAAATTGGTTTGATTGCGACGCCCACTAAACTCTTCGTTACTGAGCATGGTAGAATACAGGGGTCAAAATGCGGGTTTAGTTATCTTTAGAGCAAGCGAAGCTGGTAAAGTCAACAGGACATAGATATACCCTATCGGGGGGAGGCGATTTCTTAGATATAGCAACCCTTAAATAATTTCCTTGCGACTCATAGACTGCTAAAGTATAGCCCCTTCTGTTCCTTGTCTCGACTAGCCTGGATAGCATTCCACGGTCACATTCAGATGACTTTAAGCTAAATCCATCTATTGGCACTATTAAGCATTGTTTGTTCAACAGTATAATATTATGTGCAAGAACCCTAGCAGCTTCAAGTGTTTTAGGTTTCCAGTAGATCCTTTCAGTAAGCCCACTATCGACTAGCCTGCCAGAATAAAGTATATGTATTTCATCTGCAAGTTCGAGAGCCTCGTCCTGGTCATGAGTTACATGGATTACTGTTACACTCATGTTCTTCATTATTCCCCTTATTTCCCATCTCAGGTTCTCTCTTAGACTTAGATCTAGGTTAGAATAAGGTTCGTCGAGGAGGACTATTTCCGGTTCAGTGACTAGAGCTCGCGCAATTGATACTCTCTGTCTTTCTCCACCGCTTAACTCGTCAGGCATTCTATTCAACAGTTCGTCTATACGGAGGAGCCTAGCAATATGCCGAGCTTTCTCAACTGCTTCCTCTTTACTGCTTACCTTAGCTTGAAGCGGGAAGATAATATTATCTATAACTGATAAATGGGGAAACAATACTGGTTCCTGGAAAACGAGAGATACAGGCCGCTTGAATGGTGGTACATTATTCATCTTAACATCATTTATGAATAACCCTCCAGACGTCAAGTCCTCTAATCCGGCTATAACTCGGAGTAAAGTCGTTTTACCAGCTCCAGAGGGACCCAGAACCACGTGATATAGTCCTTTCTTGAATGACACATTAATATTAAAAATCCCACTATTTCTAGTGTACTGCTTACTGGCATTCAACAGTTTAACGGCTTCCATTAGCATTCACACCCTCGAACCTAGCTATTATATAAATGGTTATAAGAGTTAGGAACAAAAGAACACCGCTAGCGGCATACGCTTCTCCAAACATTCTGAGAGATCTATACTGATAGATAGCAACCGCTAATGTTGTAGTTCTGACCGTCCTGAGAAAAAGTGTAGCCGTGAATTCTCCCAAACTTATTGCAGCAGCAAATGCAGCAGCAGTCACATACGATTGTTTGGATATTGGTACAGCCACTCTGAACAATGTGCCCCACAATGTTTCCCCGAGAGATAGACTCGCCTCAATATATTTGCGTGATACCCTTTCCAGTCCTAACCTAATACTTCTTAATGCCAAGGGAAGCCCGGCAAACGTATGAGCAAGTATTATTGATACCCATACTGGTATCCATGGGGGTATCGTCCTTAGAAGACCCAGCCCTAGAGTTATGGGACTAATCGCTAATAGAGAAACAACTATGACATCATTTACTCGTCCCCATCCTATTGAAAGTAACGTCCCAATTCCTAGAGATAAAATCACTGTCATAAAAGCGTAGTAGAGGCTGTTAAGTAACGTGTTGATAGGTGGTATACCTAGCCTGGGATCATATACTGTCGAAAGTACATGGCGGTAATAGTTAGCTGTGTAACTCCCCGTTATAGGGTTGTAGAAGCTATAATAAAGTGAGCCAGCTAACGGTGCAATAAGATATAACAATAAAGCTCCTACGTAAGATGCTGAAGCAAACATTAGTACCTTGGATAGCTTTGCCTTTGCTTTAGCAGCTAATGGTGCATGTGGTGATGCTGAAGATGCCTTGATCATAACTGCGATCAAGAACAAAAGTATAATGTACTGTATTAAAGCTATCGAGGCGGCTATTCTACCGTTCTGGAGTATCTTGTAGTACATGTAGATGTTAACTTCTAGTGTACTGAAACGCGGTCCTCCTAGGTTAAGAGGTATAGCAAAACTCATGAAACAGTATATGAATGCTAGAAGTCCTCCGGAAACGATGCCAGGAATCATATATGGTAAAAATACTTTTCTCCAAACCGTCCTGGATGAGAACCCTGCGGTTGCTGTAATTAGATCCCAATATTCCTTTGGTATGCTCGCCATGCTATTATATACCATAATGGCTATTAATGGGGCATTATAGAATACGTGTGCTGCTAGTATGCCTGTAAATCCTTCGCCGAGCCTGCTTAAGAGATGGATTCTCGACGAGATTATCCCATTTTCACCATAGAGACTTGTGAACCCCATAACTACTACCATAGATGGAGCCATGAAAACTGTGAGAAGTATAGTCCTTATCAACCTAGATGCTCTCTGTCTCATACCTATTAATGCAAATCCTGCCGGAGTACCTACTAGTATGGATAGTATAACGGATAAAGTGGCTTGCTCAACTGTAAACCTTAGTGAATGGATTATGACTGGATTATCTAAAACATTTAGGAACGCTGCACCGCTGAATGCGTCCTTTAATCCGTTAAGGACTGGTAAATAGTAGAGAAAAAATACAATAAGACCTCCAGCTATACTAGCCTTGACTTGAAATCGTTTCAAACCACTGGTTAAGCCATTGCTCAAGATTCTGTTGTACCTCCTCATTGCTGAAGTATAGGTTTGCTAGCTCCACGTTACTGGGGTTTATCGCGTATTTGTAGACGTCCGGTAGTTTGGCATTTATGTTTGCAGGGTACATCCAGTTGTTTAGAGGTACTAAGTCCTGGACATGCTTGCTCAGGAACCAGTCAATGAATTTCTCAGCATACCTCTTATGCGGTGCATTTTTGAGAAGCGCTATTCCCTCTATCTGCAACCACGCTATTGGATTGCCATCATAGACCACTACTGCAGCCCTGTATCTTGTGGTGTTATAGAAGTACATAGAGTATGCTGGATCCGTACCATAGCTCACTACAATGTGGTATTTACCTTTATCGAACAAGTCATACGCGTCTCCCCAGCTTGCAACAACTCTAGGGTCACCTTCTTTCCACCACTCCGTCCAGTTTCCTAGATTACAGTGTTTGTAGACGGCTATTTGCCATAATAGGAATCCTAGCCCTGTACTACTTTTTCTAGGATCTTCCGTGACCAGCGTATTCACTAGCTTGACTTGCTTACCGTTTAAGTCAGCTGTTCTCGTTAAAAGATCCTGGAACGTCAAGTTCTCCATTAAACTCTGTGGAATGTATTTTGTGTCGTATACTAATGCTATTAAACCATAGTCATATGGTATAACATATCCGTCCGGATCTAACGCCTCTATTAGTTTTTTGTTTATTTCGTTAATATCACTTGGAGTGTATTTCTCTAGTATGCCAGATCCCTTTGCTCTTTCAACAAGTATATTATCTATTCCTATAATAATATCGGCGTAATGTCTACCTGCTTTTGCCTCTTCTATTGCTTTTGTAAGAGCGGTTCCTGCATCATCGAACTTGACAACCTCAACTTTTATACCTGTATTTCTCTCAAACTCTCCGAAGACCTGATTCCATGTTTCATTAGGATTTTTGCCCCAGCCGAGAAGGCTTTCGTAGGTGTAGATCACGATTTTCTTTTCCCCACCGCTGGGAGAAGAGTAGTATACCGCATAAATTGCTGTAACAGCTAATGCTATCACAATAATTGCTGCAATTGTAGCCTGCCACGACCTCATAGTTACCACCCCAATTAAACTATTACTACTGAGTGATAGTAATAAAAGCTTAGCGGCAAGACAATTTATACTAGAATATCCACTAATATCCAATACAGGTGAATAGCTACTTTGAGCCTCCTAAGAGAAAGATTTAAGGGCAATATTATAATAGATACACGGTACCCGGACACGAGAACTTTTCAGCAGATCCTAGACGCGTTAAGTAAAATTCTAGATGAAGCCAACATGTACTTTACAAAAGAAGGAGTAAAGGTTCGAGGATTTGACGCGGCCCAAACTAGCTATGTAGATCTCTATATACCTAGCACCACCTTCCTTGATTACAACATTTCAGAAGAAGAAGCCAAGATCGGGTTCAACGTAACTAGACTTGCAAACATATTAAAACGGGGTATGAGAGGAGACTCGCTTCAAATCACAGCAACATATGATAAAGTTCTAATAGATATTGAAAGCGTTGTAGCGAAGAGATATAGCTTCCCAAACATCGAAGTCGCTGAACCTGAAATAAAGGAACCGCAATTCGAGCACAAAGTAGGAGCCACAGTTATATCCGATCCTTTGAAGAAAATATTGAAAGACGTGGAAGCTTTCTCAAGCATAATGGAGTTAGACGCGAGAAACGTCAGTGGAGAACCAAGACTAGTTATTCGAGCATTCACGGATGACCCTACTATGGGTAAAATGGAATCATTACTGACTCTCGAATCCGCAGCTGTTGTATCACTAGAAATTGGAGAAGACTCCAATGCAAAATATGATATAGGGTTCATAAAAGCTATTCTAAATCTAACCCGTATAGCTGACTCTGTTGATTTGAAATTCTCAGATGAAAGGCCGCTTGAACTTGTATTCAAGACCGCTGATGAGTCAAGAGTAAGATATATCACTGCACCTTTGAAGTTCTAAAACTAAACTTCTATTCCTTGGAGTAGAGAAAACTTTAAGTCTCCAATATGTTCAACAATACGGTTAAATGGAGAGCCGGGTCGTCTAGCGGCCAAGGATGCGGGGCTCTGGCCCAATCTGCCCGTATCGGAGATGGGGGGGACCCCCCGTGACCGGGGTTCGAATCCCCGCCCGGCTACCATCTTCATAAAATAATTATTCAATTACCCGCATTCAAGCCTTTCTATCGCTTCACTGACTCTCAGGAATTCGAAACCTCTCTGTCTAGCTTTATCCACGATTAGCTCTAGGGTATGTCTAGCATAGGAACCTGTTCTCACCCAAATATCCGGTCTATAAAGTGGTTTTCTCTTTATACGCGTGAACTCCCAAGGATGATAGAATAGGAGATGATACTCTCTATTCGGATTAAGCGTGAATTTAACGGCTAACATCTTAGGCAATCTAATTGTGCTACTTGTTGCCGTAGCTGGAAGGATCACTAACCCGTTCTTTTTCACAGGCCTATCATATGTTTTATCCTTATAATATGCAATGCTTGAATCTACCTCTATCCCGAGGGATAAATAGTCATTAGGACTAATTCTGGGTGGCTGGAGATTAGGTGCTCTGAAACTGGAAATATGTTGGAACACAGAAAGCGAATCAATACTTTTCTTAATGTTTCTGATGGCTTCGATAGATGATAGCCTGTCTAGTCTTCTATGGTCATATCCGTGGCTTCCTATCTCATGTCCATCCTCCAATATTGCTTCAATCATAGAAGGATTTTTATCTGCCAGTTCTCCCACTATGAAGAACGTTGCCTTGATATTTTTCTTGCTCAACATATTAAGAATCCAAGGTAATCCCCCTTTTAATCCTCGCGTTGAACTAGATTGGTAAGGTGGAGCATCAGGTTCAACGTCAAATGTGAGGAACACTACTCTTTTTAGGTTGCACTTTATAGTATTCCAGTCGTCTTCCATCACACCATTCACCTGGTTTGACCGGATCCCCCCTTAATACCCTATAGAGGCTATAGATGAAGAGCCTTTTCTCTTCACTACACTTTTCCATAGCATGCTTATATACTTCTAAATATCGTAAGACCACTTGATTACAATCAAACTCCCCTGCTGACAGCATTGCCTTGTTTGACAGTTTACTCCTTAATCGGTCGTTTAATACTGTTCTGAGAGAATACCCGACAAACTCGTTATAATCATTTGCAAGGTAACCGTTTTCGCCGTGAATAACTATATCTTCAAGACCTGTATTCTTGAATCCGATAACTGGGACACCTAGTGCCAGAGCTTCCAGAGTGGCTATGGAGAAAGCTTCCTTCCTTCCAGGCATGAGAAACAGATCGGTTGATGATAAGAGTTCCCTAACTTGAGATCTCTCTAACGATCCCAAATATATAGCTTTACCTTTCAGTCCTCTCTTTCCTATCTCCTCTAGAACCCTAGTTTCTAGAGGGCCCCACCCAGCAATGTATAGCTTTGCCTTAGGCGCGTACTCTAATATTTTCGTAAAGACTTCAACTACTAATAGCGGGTTTTTTCTTTCAGTAAGCCTGGAAACGAAGGATACTATGGGATCACCTTCATATTTTCTCCCCGTTCTCTCCCATTCCTTTAGTCGGATGCAGTTAGGTGTTAGGTAAATTTTTTCTTCTCCACCGTTTATTTTTTCTAGATCCATCCTGACTATGGAAGATACCGCAGTTAGCGCATCAACTCTTTTCAATGCATAAGCAGCCATCTTTCTCCTTCTGAAGTTTAATTCGTCAGCAATCAGACTATGATGCGTCAAAACTGTTGGAATTCCAAGGATGCCTTTTCCACCATGAATAGTTAAAAGAGCATAAGGTGAAACTAGACTATGCCCATGAATTATATGCGGTGCATTGTGTTTAATGAAATCAAACGATAATAATGCTGCTTTATAGCTGGTTGTATAGTCGTCTCCGTCTAAAGGGACTTTTAGTCGAACAACATGGAATCCATCACTGTAATCTAAAAGTGGCGGATCAAGCAAATCTTTGTTTTGATGAGTTAGAACAATAGGCTCGTGTCCTATTTCAGTGAGAGACTTGGCTAAATTATAAATAGCTGTTTCAACTCCTCCTTTTCTCGGCAGATACCAGTCAGATGCCAAAATTATTCTCAGAGTCTCCACTTCCCTCGCCCTCCTCTGCTTTCCTAGCTATCTTCATAGCCAACTTAAACGCATGAATCCCTCCGCTAACTGACACTAAAACCAAGCCTAATACACTAGCGGTAACACTCGAAATAAGCCGCTCTCCCAGAATCAATAGGCCTGCCTTATCTATAGAATAACCGAGACCTACTAGGATTGACGTTAATCCACCCTCGACGAATCCTAGTCCAGCTGGAGTTGGTGCCATGCCAAATACCAGGTATCCTACGCTTAGTAATGCTGCCTCGGGTAAAGTGAGATGTATACCAACAGCGAGTCCGATAAAATAGAACCTGAAGATATCCTGTAACCAGATTAAAATTGATATCGTAGAGGTATATATTATTAGGACTTTATCTTTAACCAGTAACTTAGAATCAACTTTTAATCTTTTCTTCATATCATATATAAATCCCCTAGTAGTATCAAAAAAGCCCAGACCGATTAGTCCAAAACCCAAGCTCCAAGTTAGACTAGTTCTAAAACTCCCGAGGACACCCCCAGCTATAACTATTCCAACAACCAGTGCGACCCCGGGTGTTTCAGTCAATCTCTCATATAGTATGGTTAAAATAGACCTATCAAAAGGGATTTTATGTTTAATCCATAGCCATGCAGCTCTGAA
>WALW01000006.1 GCA_015522635.1 Candidatus Tiamatella incendiivivens
GAATAATAAGGTAGTGGAGGATAACGCGTTGATATTCCCAATTTACAGAGCTATAAAGAAGCTGAGGAGATCCCTCGCCGTAAACGAGAAGAGTAGAATACTGTTTATAGCGATAATATGGCTTTCACTTTGGCTCTTCTCAAGCTTCGCCTTCTACTATGCAGAAACAATAAGAGGCGGGGGGACAGTGACACTAAGCGACAGCCTCTACTGGGCTTTAATCACTATGGCTACAGTAGGCTACGGTGACATTACTCCAACCACGAGCCTCGGTAGGATAGTCGCGTCTGCAACCGCTATCTTCGGAATAGCAATATACACCCTGGCAATATCACTTTTAGCCGATGCGTTCCTCAACATAACAATGAGGAGGATACTAGGATTGGCTAGATTAAAGAAGAAAGATATACTCATAATTGGTTCAGCTGAAACCTGTAAACACGCGATAATAGAGTTAATAGAAAACGGAATGGAAGACCGCATAGGCTGGCTCACACAAGAACAGCCTAAGACACCTCCAGACGTTGATTTCATGGTCGGAGACATAGATGAGGAAAGTCTAATAAAGGCCGGGTTGAAAGACGCTAAACACGTTATAATATGCCTAGGCGATGACAGTAAAACCATACACACCGCCCTACTTGTCAAAAAACTAAACAAAAACATCAACATAATAGCTCAAACAGAAACCAATAAGACCGCTGAAATGCTAAAAGAACTCAGCCTAGCAAAAACAATCTCCAAAAGCATAATAGGAAGACTACTTGCATCAAGCGTCTTCGAACCAGACGTTCCGGATGTTATAACAGAACTCGCGAGTGTAGAAGGAGAGATAGATCTAGTCGAAACGACCCTAAAACACGATACAAACATTCACGACTTCGAGAAAAACGAGGACGCAAAAGTCCTAGCAATAAGGAAGAAAGACGGGAAAATAATCTATACACCACCAGAGAACATGCGGGCAGAAAAAGGAGACCAAATAGTTTATACCCGAAGGACAGAAGAGTAGAACACTTAAAACATCCAAGCGAACCTGAATATTACATCGAAGACCTATCTAGAGAAGAGGTGCCGGGGTGGCCGAGCGGCCCAAGGCGGTGGGCTCGAGGGCTTCCGGCTAACCCTCCAGTTAGAGAGACCCACTGCCCCGAAAGGGGCGCGCGGGTTCAAATCCCGCCCCCGGCGCCACAGAGAAGCGGGGGTGCCCGAGCCAGGTCAAAGGGGCCAGGCTCAGGACCTGGTGGCGTAGGCCTGCGTGGGTTCGAACCCCACCCCCCGCACCAAATCATCACCAGCATAACTCTTTTTAGAAAAAACAAGAATCTAGACGGCGTCAGGCCTCACACGGTTCTTCACTCTGTTCCGTCCGAAGTCGATCATCATCCGCCTTAGTTTCTACTTGTTCTTGTTTATGTATTATTATTTCTTCGAGAGCCTCTAAGAAGGCCAGGTTTTCTTCGTGTGTTCCGATGGTCACTCGGATTAACCCCGGTTTCATCCATTTCTCTAGGCTTTTGACTATGATACCTTTCTCTGCTAGTACTTCCGTTATTCCTGGTATTCGTGTGTCGATCGTTATGAAGTTCGTATACGAGTCATAGGTCTTTAATTTGAGTCGGGTGATTACTTTCTTAAGCCATTCTTTCTCCCTGTTTGTTCTCCGGGCGTTTTCCAATGCATAAGAAGGGTCCTCAAGAGCTTTCTTGAGAGCAATTAAGCTGAGTGTTGTTATTCTAAACACAAGTGGGTCATTTCTAATTTCCTCTGCAATTTCCGTTGGAGCTGCTAGTGCTCCTATTCTGAGGGAGGCTAGCCCGAATGCTTTGCTGAACGTCCTTAAGATGCCTACGTCTTCCTCGTTTCTCACATGCTTGGATAATGTTATTCCTGAGTATTCATAATATGCTTCATCTACGAGGAGTGGAATATTGCATGCTGGTTTTACTCTGAATAAAGCGTATCCTAGTGGATTATTAGGGTTATCTGCGAGTGCGACTCGTTTCCATCCTTTGTTCCCGATGTGGGAGAGTTTCCCAGCGTAGTCTTTTAGGGGGATACGTTTGATGGTGGTGTTGTTCCAATGGAATGTTCCAATTATTATATCATAGAATGAGGGGGCAGGCACTATGTATTCCTGTATTTTTATGGCTCTTGATGTTACGTCTATAACTGTGTCTGTTCCTGGGATTAGTACGGTCTGTTCAGGATCAACTCTAATGTAACTTGCTACTAGATGTGTTACTTCTTCTTTCAACACGGGATCAGGATATCTATTTAGTTTTCCAAGTGAATCGCGTATCGCCGCTATGATGTGGGATGGTGGAGGTATCGGTGACTCATTCTGGTTCAGTAGTATCGCGCGCATGTGCTACTACCAGACCCACTATTAGCCCACAATAACTAGTATATAATGTTTTCTTAACTTGTTAGAGAAGTCTATACCTAGAAATTTCCTCCCATGTCTGACCAAGGCTCTGGAGTATCTGTTCGAATGTAGTCTTTACATACTCGATGTACTTTGCTTGATCTACTTCTGTGACTTTGGCTAGTTGAACAGGTTTTACCCCCATTCTCTTATCCCTTGTTTTCACCATCATTATAACGTCTCCTTTCTCAATGTTCACTCCGAACTGTCTTAGGAGTTTAGCGGCTTTCACGTGTTGTGGCGTCGTTTTATTGTATTCGTGTAGTCCTTTCTGTAGCATTACTTTGAATGCAAGTTCATCCAGAGTATACTCCATGTTTCTTAGCTTTGTCTGCATTTCCTCTATTTCATCCCTAATCTTATTTGTGACCTTCTCAACATCATTAGGCCCATTCATTTCTGAGATTATTCCTACCATTCTGTTGAACTCTTGCTTCAAGAATTCAGGGGTATTACTTTTCTTGCCCACCATTCCTTTAATATCACTTGAACCGTCCTCGTATATTCCAAGATAATTCTTTTTGAGCCCAGAGAACAAGACCAGTTTATATATTTTATCTACTTCCAATTCTAAACCATGCTTCTCCCAGACGTATTTCCGGAGGTCGTTCAGTTTCCCTTCTGGCGGACTCCAGATGAAGAGGCTGTCAGTGTCGCCATAGAGTATGTATAAATTCAATTCCTCTGCCTTGTTCTTTGCATCTAGGATAACACTCCTACCTATAGCTGTGACACTTTCAGCGACAGGTAAACTGTAGAGTTTGAAGGCTTCAGCTCCGAATACCCCATAGCTAGCATTTATGTATACCTTCATAGCTGCCTGCACAACATTATACCATTTCCTCTCGGTTTCAGGTAAGGATTTATCCTTAGCCTTCTTCTTGTATATCCTTACCCTAAAGTCCCTAAGCAATCCAACTATCTGACTCGTTAGACCAGGTTCGTCAAAGCATACGGTGTAACCTAGGAAAGGTATTTCCTTCCTATTCTTGCACCAGTTACGGTTTAGAGTCTCATAACTAAGGTTCCAGTTCTTAATAATACTGGGATATAGGCTTGCGAAATCTAGGACAATAACATTGAAGAAGACGCCTTGAGGGGGGTCAAATACAATTGCACCCTGATACTTTTTCTCCTTGATAATTGCCTTGCTCCTAGCCTCTGTACCCATTTTCCTCAGATCATCTCTTCTAGGTATGAGGTAACCGTGCCTCCTGTGCTCCCAATAGAACAGGCTTTTGATCCAGCTGGAGACCTGACTTCTTGAAACATCCTCGATTCCAAGTTTCGAGATACGTTGGATTAGTACTAGAAGATCCCAGACTAGGTAATCGTTGAATGTAGCTAAACTGAGTGTGAGACTAGCGTCCCTATAGTTATAGGAAACTAGCTCTGCAAGGGATAATTCAATCATCTCTTTTTCAAGCTTTATCTTCGATATTCCTAGT
Source organism: Candidatus Tiamatella incendiivivens (assembly GCA_015522635.1). Taxonomy (NCBI): domain Archaea; kingdom Thermoproteati; phylum Thermoproteota; class Thermoprotei; order Acidilobales; family Acidilobaceae; genus Tiamatella (SeqCode); species Tiamatella incendiivivens (SeqCode). Next base: position 3,877 of record WALW01000006.1, read on the forward strand.
AGAGCAGAGGCTATTGCGTCTAGGTTTTTCTCTCTGTAAACACCCCCAAAGGCATATATCTGGAGACTTCTATTGTCGAACACCCTGTAGAGGTCGATGTGTACTCCATTAACTAGTGTAACATAATCCTCTCTCCATGCCAATGGTATTTCTTCTATAGGAATACCTAGGACGAGTGCTCTGTTGTGGAGGTAAACCATGTCAAAGCTGTCCCCATTGAAGGTGAACACGACGGGGTAATCTTTTATGAAAGCTAGGAAGGATAGGATTAAGCCTCTTTCATCATCGAATAACTCGATATCAACTCCTTTAGGAATGGATGATGTATCGCCTAATTTCAATCCATCCCTGTATAATGTGTAGACCTTTTGAACACCATCTGTCGTAGATACTGATATGCTTATTATAGGGTGTGAAGCTTCATCCACGTTTGGGAAGCTCCCCGGCGGGTTTAAAACCTCTATATCTATAGCTGCCATTCTAGGGTGCGGTGGAGGGGCTTCGAATATGGGTATCCATTGTAAAGCCTTTCTCCTGGTTTCCTCGTCCTCCTTTTGGAAGACTCTTTCAACTATACTCCCGAACTCCTCAGGTGTCTTCCAAAGCTCTTCAACAGGCTCAATTCTACCTAGACTATTCCCACTGAAATTATAGGGCATTCCAGGCACAATGTCCTTATCATACACGTAATTATGGTGATATGGAATATCCGATTCCCAATGACGTTCGAAAAGACCTCTTAGAATAGGGACATCTGTAGGTTTAGATACTATGATCTTCGTGAGTCTAACCTTTTTATCCGATAAAAGGTCTTTCTTTACTTCATACTCAACCCTCTCTACTTTCGCCCCGTTCCTAAAGGAAGTCTTATTCATTGCTCTCTTCAATACTTCTTCCCTAGAAGCATCTGTGTAGAAATAAGGCCTGTGACCCGTATTATCCAGCCAATAATGCACTTTCCCATTATGGGGATTGTATATTGCTACTGAAGCTTTTCCATTGTCACCATCATAGTATACCTCGAGGATGTACCCGGATGCATTAGACGCTAATCTCGGTTCTACTATTGTTTCAATAATCCTCGTATTCCCACTCGATTTCCGAATGTTAACCGTTTTTGTTACAGTCCTCTTCGGACGCGACTTCCTGCGTTCAATTCTCCTAGAAGTCTCTAAGGGTTTCACAGCCGTAGAAACGGTAACCGCTTCCTCTGCATGAAAAGATTTAGAGGGCTTGGGGACGGAGATTGTTCTATCCTCTTTCAAGGACTCTTGTTTTTTAGGCGGTTTCTTTTCCTTCTCTTCTTCCTTACGAGGAGTCTCTTCATTCTCCTCCTTTTTGGCTATAAAATACGTCAATGGCATAGCAGTAGGTTTCCTTTTCGGCAAATAATGTCCCTCCACTGTATTTGTTATACCCTCTAAAACACCCTCCTTTAATTATTGGGAAGCGGGATTCATTAAAGTAATCATCCTTTTATGAAGCTTAGGGGAACGCTTTCTGCCTTCCCATACTAATAAAGCCTATAATATTGCTTGTAATACTATTGATCATATCCTCTATTGTTTCAACGCTTAGGGCCTTACTACCTGGAGGTATTATTGCAACAGGCTCTCGCGGAAGACTCGAATAATAAACCCAGGATTCAAAGCTCTTCTCAACAGGATTAATTGGCTTCAATGGAGCATCTATGCCACAGTATTGTAAAAGGCTTCTTTCCACACTACACGCGTGCCCTAGTCTTGCATCTTTAATATACCTGTAGTAGTCGATATGAGCTATTAGAATATCATTCCTATCTAAACCTCCTATTAGACCTTGTAAACACCCCTTGAGAATTCCACTATTGCCTCCGTGTCCGTTTAGAATCACTATTTTAGAAGCACCTGAGCAGGCTAAGCCTTCTACTATGGATTTTATTGTATTGCAGAATGTAACAGGGTCTAGCGTTATCGTCCCGCGGACATGCCTCCATTCCGGACTAAATCCATAGTAAATCGGGGGCATAACGACGGTATTAACACCCTGCTCTTCTAGCTTGTCCCTCACCTTCCATGCAATACATTCAGCAATAAATGTATCAGTACCCAAGGGAAGATCGTCATGCTGCTCTATGCTCCCAACAGGTAGTATATAGATGCTCTCTCCGTCCAGCGTGTACGAGGTCTTGTATGCATAGCTCAAAGAATTTCACCTGCAAACAGGTGAGACTGTTTTCTCGAAAACCTTGATGGCTTCAACAGGATTATGAGATTTTGTAATTGCAGAGCCTATAATAATTATGGTAGCACCTGCATCATGCAGCTCTCTAGACTCGCTGGGTTTTACGCCACCAGCAACCGCTATCAAAGCTTTAACAGTCTCCTTCGATATTTCCCTTACCAAGCTGCTTCTCGATCCTGCAGTCAGCTTCCTACCTTGCTGTACATCAATACCTATATGGTAAAGTATGATGTCCACGCCTAAATCCTCAAGTCTAGGAACATGTGATATAGGATCCTTTAATCCTATCAAATCAGCCATAACCATTTTACCCCTCCCACGAGCTTCCATGACAGCTGACCGTATTGTTTCATCAGGTGCAACCGCTAGGACGGTGGATATATCCGCTCCTGCATCGAAGGCTAATCCCGCCTCAAGCCCACCAGTATCCATTGTTTTAAGGTCTGCTGTAACCAGCCTGCCATGGGATATGCTCTTTAAAACTGATACACTCTTCATTCCCTCACTCTTCACTAGAGGAGTCCCGGCTTCCAGTATAACCCATTTCTCAACCGGTATATCTGTAGCTATCCTAACGGTATCTTCAAGCCGGGTGTAGTCTAGCGCAACCTGCAAGTAAACATTGCAATTCAAGAACGTCAACCTCCGTATTATTGAAAAGTCATGATAGCGGTTTAATAATAGAAAGCCCTATTTATTCTATAAGATTGCAAGGTGTCGATCAGGTGAGGATAACAGATTGTTCGCCGAGCAATCTTATAGAAGCGGTACATGATGGGTTGATGTTGCTCATACTCGGTGACTGTCTCACAATGTATGAGGGAAGAGGAGCTGCTCATAGCGGCTATGGAGACAAGCTCCTCTTAGTTAAGGGAGATGGAAGTGTAATTGTTCACGGTCCTCGGGGGTTCAAACCGCTCAACTGGCAGCCCGATACGATTCATATATCATTCCTAGATGAGGATGGTGAACTGGTTATACGGGCTATTAGAGGCAAACCGAGGGAGACTTTGGTAGTTAAGTGCAGGGAGACCTATGGATGCATCGTTCACGGGGCGAAGGAGGGCGGAGGATTCTACATGTATTTTTCTGAAGCCGAAGTCAGAGATATCCTTAAAGAGAAACCCGAACTCGTAGAGAACGGGTTGAAGATAGCTGATGTTGAAAAACCTATCCAGCCTGGATTCATAGATTTATACGGGATTGACAGGGAGGGCCGTATCGTAGTTTTTGAGATAAAGAGGGTGAAAGCAGGTGAGGAAGCAGCCCGCCAGCTCTACGGTTATGTTGAGAGGCTCAAGAGATCCGTGCCAAACATTAGAGGGGTACTACTAGCCCCGGACTTTACAGAGTCTGCAATAGCTTTTCTCCAGAGATCAGGTCTGGAAGCAAAGCAGATTGACTTGAAGAAGCTGTACGAGATGTACAGCGAGAAGGTTAAGAAGAGGACGGGCATCAGGCATAGAAGCCTGATGGATTATTTGGGTTAGGACTGATAGTGAGTTAAGAACACTTCAGGGCTGAAACTTACATAGAGTATGCTGCTCCCCCTGATCATTACCTGGCCGTACTTTGCTCTAGGCTGATTCTGCACTTCTCTGTACTCAGTACAGTCCTTCAGTATCATGTTCATTGTTGGGTCAGTGCTCTCAACTACACCAGTATACTCTGCTCCATCCTTTAGTTTAACAAGCACCATACTTCCCCTAGAATCCCTTAAAGCCTTCAAAGGATTCATCCTATTCTTCATAGACAATGGCATTCCACCTCTATGCTTATCCACCAGGTTAAAAGGAGATACACCCAATATTTAAGGATTAATTAGATTGGAGGGATGAGGATGGGGCTTCTAGTAATAGACGGGAATAAAACTAGGAAAGCAAGCTTAGAAGAGTTGAGGAACGCTGCATACGATCTGTTAAGCCTTGTACCTGCAGGGAAGGTGGTAGGATATAAGGATCTCGCAAAAGCTTTAGGGGTTAATCCGCGTCTAATTGGGAGGTTTATGAAGGAAAACGAGAATCCCATTGTCATACCTTGCCATAGGGTTGTAGGTAGCAATGGGAGGCTAGTAGGTTATAGTTTAGGAGGCGTCAGCCTTAAAAAGAGGATTTTAGAGTTAGAGGGCGTAGAATTTCAGGGAGATAGGGTGTGCAAGGAATGCTTTTACGACCTGTTGGGGATCTTAGGTTTATAAAGTATAACGTCCTTCGACGAGGATCCTAGATATTTCATTGCCTCCAGAAACAAGTCCTTATAGGGGAGTTTCTTTAGAAAGCTGACTACAAATCCTCTCCTAGCTACTCTGTCTAACTCCATTATAGCCTTGTTCTTCGACTCAGCGAGATCTACTACTGTAAAGCTGAGACCCCAATCCACACTTAAATCCCTCAAAGGTATATCTTCAATATCGCCTTCAATCGTGATACACTTATGAGGACATATTCTTGAGAGCCTCCTCGAAGCTATCTCCAGCATGCCCCTGCTATAGTCAAGGCATATGTAAAGCGTTATCGAGGATTCAAAGTATCCTAGCGGTGCAAGGTATTCTGCTAGAAGTCCAGTGCCGCATCCAGCGTCAAGTACGATTCCCCTCGGCCTTACCTTTGATAGAGTTACCATGTACTTCTCAAACTGCTCTGCCTTGTATATAGAATCATAGGTATCAGCGGTTGCGTCATACTTCTCTCTAACAGTACTATCTCCCACTAGCAGGGCACCGTTAATATGATAGAATAAAAAGGACCTGGATATTTAGTATTCCATGTGAGGTGAATAATCTTGCCCAAAGCTCTTATAATAACAGCCGAGGATTTCGAAGACATAGAAGTCCTATACCCCTACTATAGGCTCCAAGAAGCCGGGTATGAGACGCACATAACTACACCTGGCGGTAAGCCTGTAAAGGGGAAACTGGGATACCAGGTTACCGCAACACTACCCCTCAAGGAAATAGACCCCACGGATTACGATATCCTAATCATCCCCGGGGGTAAGGGGCCTGAGCGGATTAGACTGTATTGTAGGGAGGAAGCAGTGAGAATAGTTTCAAGCTTCGTAGATGACAATAAACCAATTGCTGCGATATGCCATGGACCACAGCTGCTCGTAACGGCAGGCAGAGTATCCGGAAGAAGGCTCACTAGCTATCCTGGAATACGTGATGACTTGGAGGCGGCAGGCGCTGTCTGGGTGGATGAGCCAGTCATAGTTGACAGCAACCTTGTTACAAGTAGAGTTCCATCTGACATACCGCTGTGGATGAGGGAGTTCATTAGAATAGCCGAAAAATATGTTAAAGAAAAGAATGTAGGAGCTTAACTGTAAATGTAGTATATGAAGAACTTCAGGACTTCCTCAACAACATCAGGTGGGAATAGATACATAAGCTCATTCACAAGAACTTCGCTTCCCAATCCTTTCTCCGATAAACCTATCTTATCCATAACGACTTCCATTAGATCCTCTAGATCCTCCTCTTTCCTGTTAAACAGGTTAACCTGCATAGCGAACCTTAAAGCGTTCTCGGGTGGAAGAGGCTTATCCCTCACAATCTCTGTTGACTCCCTTAACGCCTCTAGGAACTCATCTGCGATCTCCTCGTGCATAGGAGCTATCGTCATATGTATGCTTGGATTGTAATTCAATGCCGTTGAACCCGGCTGTGATTGTATATACCATCCCTTCTTCTTCATCTCTTCCGACAAGTAAAAGACATTAATGTCACTGCTCGTGAAAGAGAGTATTCCCCCCATAGGCCTACCTTGAATGGTATAGCCTACGTCTACTAATCCATTGATTATCTTGTCTCTAGCATTTTTTACTCTACGAGCGTTCCTTTCATAACCCTCTTCTCCCAGGTACCTGAACACGGCCCATGATGCTGCTAGGCTTCCAGCGCTTCTAGACGATAATATTGTCGTGTTTATGAGAGGGTAGCCAGCCCACCTGCTATAAGCGAATAGTGAATGTGTTTTTAGATCCCTGTTCCTGAAGAAAATTAGAGACCCGTTTTTAGGCGAATACCCGTACTTGTGCATGTCTGTGCTTATACTATATACTCCTTCCACTGAGAAGTCTGTTGGAGGTATGTTCTCCCCTTCCATTCTGAGGAACGGGAGTAGGGTTCCTATGCAACTATCTACATGGAGCCATATGTTATTTCCGCCTAGCGACTCTCCCACTTCTTTAACCGGGTCTATAGTACCAAATGGGTAGTTGGGAGCGCTTAGGACAACCATACCCGTTTCACTTGATATGGAATCTAACAGCTTGTCCGCTGAAACCGTGAAGCTCTGCCTATCAACGGGTACGACTTTCACCTTTACGCCGAGGAGAAATGCGGCTTTGTGGAAGGCTGGATGGGCAGTTTCTGGTAGAACGATTTCCATGACAGCAGATTTGCCTTGCAGGCTCTTGTAGTGCTCTCTGGCTGATAGGACGGCTACCAGTATGCTTTCCGTTCCACCGTATGTGAATGTGCCTGTACCATCCTCAGGTAAATTGAAATAATTCCCCATGCCTCTTACAAGGTCTTTCTCTAACTTGATGATGCTCGGATAGACTGTGGGGTCCAGCATGTTTTTCCACATATACTTGACATATGCTTCCTCCGCTATTCTCCGTAGAGACATGTCACCTGTCTCATATATATGCCCGAACATTCTCCCATTATGGGGATCCATATCCATACTCGAGAGTTCATCTAGTTCCTTTAGAACATCATGGTCAGATGACAATTGAGGACACCTTCCAATAGAATGCTTCAGATAGTATTTTATTGGACTAAGGGATTCTTATTCATTTCCTTGAAAAGTTTCCTGAGACTCTTATATAACCTCACATAATACTCGAACTTTGAGTTATAGAAGGAAGATCTATCATGAACCGGTGTGAACACCTGTTCTACTCCAACTAGCTTGGAGGCAGCGTCAAAACTTTTGAAATAACCTATCCCCACACCGCCAATTACTGCTCCTCCCCTAGCTCCAACCATTCTCGGCTGAACAGTCCGCCTGACCTCTATCTCTAAAAGGTCGCTGAGAACCTGACACCAATCGTCGAGTAGAGCGCCACCTCCTACAATGTTTATGCCGTTACGCGAAGGTATATGTTTCCTGAAATACTCATATGCGAACCTTATATTGAAAGCCACTCCCTCTACGACACTCCTAACGAGATGGCCGTCTCCATGGCTTAGGGAAAGATTTAGAAGTACACCTCTGACGTGTTCATCGTCTATCGGGCTTCTCTCGCCATACATCCATGGAGCAAATAGGAGCCCACCGCTCCCGGGGGGAGTGTTACCTACATGCTTCTTCATACAAACGTATCTCTCCTCACCGTCTCCACACTTTAATCTATCCAGCATCCACTCCAAGGCTCCTGCTGCAACTTCCTGTTCAGCTATGAAGAGGTATCTTCCAGGTATGGCGCTGAGTAGGCTCCCCATGTAGTGGTTGATGTCAAGCAGCCTCTTCTCCACATGTGCTGCCAACCAATCACTAGTTCCTATGTATATGTGCGCTTCTCCTACGCCAGTCATACCTGAGCCTGATGCTACTCCAACTACGTCACCTGCACCTGCTACTACTGGCGTCCCCTCCTCTACTTTGAGGTGTTCTGCAGCTTCCTTCCCTAAAGCCCCGACCACTTGTGTTGGTTCAACTATTTCTGGGAGCATAATTCCCGGTATACCATACTTGGAGAGTATAGCGTCGCTCCAACCGTATTTTCCCTTCCTCGTATCCATAAGCCAGGTAAGGTTTGCTTCGTCTGTAGTTGTGACCAAAGATCCCGTCATCCTGTTAAGTAGGTATCCTTTAACATCCAGTATCATCTTGGTTCTACTCCATATTTCAGGAGCTTCATGCTTCAGCCAGAGTACCTTTGAAATAGGGTCTTTCCCTGTTTTGCTTGGTGCCCCCCCTGTTACCCTGAGGAACCTGAGTATGTGGAAGAGGTTGTAGCCTGATAACTTTAGTATCCCCTTAAAGAGGCTTTTCGGATAACCAGCCGCCCTCTCGTCTAGCCATGTCATTATATCCACTAAGGGGTTCATTCCATCGTCTAAAGGCAAAACACCAGCCATTTGGGAGATTATCGTCACAGCCTTTGGGTGTAGAACCTCAGAACCAGCGATCGCGCGGGAAGTAGTTACAACCGCTTTCCAAAGATCCTCAGGGGTCATTACTGCTTCACGCAGAGATGGATACTTCATTGGAACAGGGGTTGACGATGACTTTGTTACCTTGAGGGTTTCTAAGTCAACTAACGCGGACTTAACAGTAGTAGTCCCGATATCGTACACAAGAATGTGGGGCATGATGAGACACTGTTTTATTATAGTGTTACACTGAATAGAATAATATAGTTCACCTTGGCAGAATGAGGCTGAAGAGGCTGTACATAAATGCCTTCAAGTTTCAAAGGTTTCATTCACTTCGAACATTGTAGAAAATGCCTCATAGAATCGAGAAGTAAGTATAATGTTCTCTCCATTGAGCAACTGGAGAATATGGCTTCTCGCGTAGATGAGCTCGGGAGGACCAGGGTTTTCGTTGAAACATACAATATGTTAATGAAGAAGCTTGGCGAGGATCCTCTTAGAGATGAGAAAAAGAAGCTCAACCAAGAAGTCTCCAATATTGTTCCGAGGGATATATTCAAGAATATGCAGTTCAGAGACCTCTTACCATTGCTTGCAATTGCAAATGCAGTTGACTGGGGAATGGTGGGTTACGAGTATGATGTGAACGATGTTCTCTCCGGCTGGGAGGATACTGTTATACTAGACATGCCGGAGATAGATCTAGGTAGGATTATAATTGCCCTAGACAATGCAGGTGAAGCTGTCCTCGACCTTCTAGCAGGAGAAAGACTGCATGAACTCGGCTATGAAGTAGTATTCATAGCAAGAAGCCTCCCCTATGAGACTGATATTACACTTAGTGAGGCAGAATGGCTCGCCGGGCACCTGGGTATCGATCTACCTATAATAGGAACAGGGTCAAGATATCCTGCTACATTTATAGAAGAGATGCCCGATAGTATCAAAGGACTCATAGAAACAGCGGACCTTGTATTAGCTAAGGGAATAGCGAATCTCGAGGCTGCTGCAGAGAGTGTTCCAGAGGAGATGCAGGGTAAATTCTACCACCTACTCCGCGCTAAATGCATTCCAATAATGGAATTATTCGGTGTCCCGCAAGCTACACCGTTAATAACAAGCCTGAGAAGAGCATTATTATACTTAGAAGACTACCGCTCACAAGGGGAGGAATAATCTTCTCTTCTAACTGCAAAATAACTCCTCCGCTTCAACTATTTTCTCTTTTAACCGGTTCATATACCTAACCAGAGCCTCGTACCTCAAATGCTTATCACAGGGGTATATTCTCCTACCTGATTCAAGGTTATACGCCTCACATTCATCCAACTGGTAGAATCTGATCTCCGGGAGAAACTCGAGTCCACTCCCTAGTTTAGTATAAACGGGTTTCAACACGCTTGGGAGAATAAACCTCACAGCATCGGTACATCCGTTCTCGACAAGTAGGTTGAAATGGAAAAGCACTTCCCTAGCCTCTAACGGTAAACTATCTGTCAAGAGGTTCTCTAGTAACTTTACAATAATCTCTTCAATGCTGGTTGAAGCTAAAGCTTCGAATGCTTTCTCTAAACTCACTCCAGGAGAAATTATTGATTGCGGGATTCTATTCTTATAAGTGTGGATCCAGCCGCCGTAGAGGAACGGTATCCTAACCGCTTCAAAGCCTTCGTAGAATGGCCTCTTCTTAACGATATAAACTTGCCACGTAATTCTATCCGATATACCAGATGCTCTTTCCAGGCTGGAATAATATGATGCTCCACTACTCCAATAGAGAGGATCCATATGCCTAGAACCCAGCGTGTAACCAGGTAGAATAGCCAGTTTAACGCCTCTGCCTGAGGAGTTAAAGTATCTGGTTAGATTGACTGCATAAATTATTCTTTTCTCCAAATCTGACTGCTCGACAAGGCCGAGAGGGCACCACTCAACGATGACTTCTATAGGATCATCTCCTTTCAGATACGCTTCTATGATATATGAGTCGTATAGATGGGGGTTCCACTGCCAGTCACTACAATCCGTTCTATTTGAAACATATAACACTGACATCCCCTTGACATCCCCCACTCCCCTAAACGGAACCACTCCAGGGCAAGCATAGGGAAGAGAAGCGTCACTTTTAAGCACACGAATCTTATCCATTCCAGTCATTTCAATACAGGCGTGAAGAGGATCGTTTGCTTCAAAAGCGCTTGTTTGACTGGTAATCCATTCCTTACTGAACGGGTTAGGATGGCAGGTCCAGTCATATCTATCAGGATCCCAAGGAGAGAGCAGCCTTATTTCCACTCTCCTAGTTCTAGTCTCCAGAGTCTCTTCTAGGTAGGCTCTAATATTTTCAACCATGAAAGGCTGCCTTCTATAAGCTGGGTTACCTAGGCTCAAACTTCCATTGCCATTAATCATAGGTTGAACACCTTTTAGGAGGGCTCAGAGGGCTCCTAGTCTACACTTCCAACTCAGACTCACCGGCCCATCCCTAGAGGATAGATAGGCCTCGTCTGGGTGGTTCAATGCTCGCCACAGTCGTCAAAGCCCTCCTAGGTATACTCGTTGAAGTCGGGGAAAATAGTTATTCCTATTCTTTGTATTCATAGTTCTCTTTGGATAAGAGGACAATAGGTATGATCAGTTAGGACATCACAGATTATCACATAGTGAAAACAATTCCTAGAATAACCAAAACAAGGCGTAGTATTCTGTAGTTATTCAAGAATTCTTTATCACCTTTACCAACTGAGGTTGCAGTATATTGGAATGTTATAGGCTGTTTCGTTCCTTTACTGCAATTTACTATGTACTTTAAGTCCAGTCTGTATAAGGTAGGATCGCCAGTAGTAACTGATAGACTCCCACCGTTTTCGACGGGGATTACAGTCGTAGAATAAATAGAGTAACCTGGTTTTTCTAGTGCTGAGCAAATATCAGCATACAACTATTGTTAGATAACTTCTCAAACGAGTATCCACATCATAGTACTTGTTAGTGTAAAAGTAAGTATAACCAGAGGCTGTATAGCTCTAGTATTTTAACCCTGGAAGAGTTCCAGTAAACCATCCACGCCGTAATTCAGTAAAGTCAGTACCCACCTTTCAACTAACTGTTTAACCATACCCACGCCGGTTTTATTATTAGCATCTCTAAGGAATAGGCAGCACCCTAGAATAGGCCATTCACGTTGAAGGTAATATTGAAGTGGTTCAAGTATGTATTACTTTATTAAGACAGATACCTTCAATATAGTATTATTTGATAAGCTACTATGTTTTTTGAATGACCTCCCCATAATCTATTTAACAAGTAACACGGTATACTAATTGAAGTTTACCTTCTTCATAGTGTCCATCCGTATTTTCCGATGAGTGGTACGAAAGCACACCATGTGTCTTTAAGTATTCTTGTTCTGCCTTCCTCGTCCTTCTTCACTATTAAGAGCCTTTGGAGGTATCTGTCGCCAACCGGTATGACGAGTATTCCACCTGGTTTTAACTGTTCTACTAGTGGCTTAGGTATGCCGGGTGATGCTGCTGTTACTACTATTCTATCGTACGGGGCTTTTTCCTTGTAGCCTAGGGTTCCGTCGCCTATGATAACCGTTATTCTATTGCTGTACCCAGTTCTCTCTAGGTTCCTCTTAGCCATCTCTGCTAACTCAGGTATTCGCTCAACTGTGTATACGTATCCTTCGTCTCCTACGATTTCGGCGAGTAGAGCTGCTTGATACCCACTTCCGGTTCCAATCTCGAGGACTTTGTGCCCTGGCCTTGCTTTGAGGTGGCTGGTCATTATTGCCACCATGCTTGGGGCACTTATTGTTTGGCCGTAGCCTATTGGTGACGGCTCGTCAATGTAGGCTAGATGCTTCTGGTGTTCGGGGATAAATAGTTCTCTGGGTACTTTTAGCATGGCTTTACGTGCGTACTCGTCGAATAGTGCGCCCTCTGCTACGAGTGTCTCTACCAGTATCTTCCTCTGCTTCTCGAAGTCTTCCATATCCCTAGCAACCATATTCTTAATAGAATAGGATGTTGAGACTATTATATCAACGACCCATGGTGAGCGTAGTGGATGGCTGTAGGTGTTACGGGTTCAAAGCATTTGGCCACAGGAATGTTAAGGCGACTCACAGGTCTACTCTGGAGGTTACAATGGAGGATTCCGTTACCCGGAGGGGGGACTGTATTGTTGGTGTGAAAGCTCCCCACGGTGCATCTGGGCTTCCTGGCGAGATCAAGGATGCTCTTCGGAGAGGTTGGCGTGCTTGCTTGGTTATTATGGCTAGAGGAGTCAGCGATGTTGTTTGCGGTTGGGGGGATGCGATGTTAATGCTGTCCGATGATAGGAGGATGATATTCCGTAAGAGCAGTTATGTCGAGCCTGCAACGGTGTTTATTGGTGCTGATAAGTCTGCAAGGGATCTTGATAGGAGGCTTATTGGAGAGCTTTCTATGGCTGGTGAGGTGGAGTTTATTCTGATCGTTTATCCACCCGGAGAGTAACGCTCCAGATATTCTTCCTAGGACTGTATGGGAGAACTTTCCTGTATCCGAGTACACTTACCTTACAACCGTTTCTAGCGAATAGTCTTATTATACTATCATTGTTGAACTCCTCGCCGTGTACTAGGTAGTGGTGTATCATTGTTCCCTCCCCAGATAACCTGCATTCAACTCCAATGAATTCCTTGTGCATTGTGGGGTTGTCTGCTATTATCCTGTCGAAGACCGCTCTAAAAATTCTAGGAGCATATAAAGCGTTTCCCAGTATAGGGTATACCAGTCCTTTCAGCTTCTTCCCATTTCGAACTATATTCTCAGCCATTAACTCTACTGCACTGGTATTAATGTCCAGCGTGACTACCTCTGCATTCACAATATTCGCTATATGGATGGCATGCCCACCTATTCCAGCGAATAAATCCAGTACAAGTTCCCTTGAATGGACTTGTGACGCTATTCTCCTCCTCTCGAAGCCGAGTCTAGGGTTCGCGTAGGCTTTGGAGACGTCTACTTTGAACTCTAATCCATATTCACGGAAAACTGTGATGGGATTATCTAATCCTGCCAGGTGTATTAGCCTAGCCTTTCTCTCTACACCGGTAGTGTCAAGCTTAGCGTAAACACTCCTATACCCCCTCTCCCTGACAAGGTACTCCGCGGCCTCCCTGAGTTTCCCCAATCGAATGCCTATCCTGGGGTGGAAAACAACTATATCCCCTATAGTCAAGTAGCGGTGTAACTCTAGCTCCGGATACAATTCTTTCAGACTGGATAGAGGCTTATTTCTAGGCTTGAAACTATGACTACACCCCTCTGCCGGGATACCATTCTCCCTTGCAACTCGAAGGGACTCCACCTCGTCTCTAGCAGGTATACAAACCTTTTCGCCACAGCTCTCAATAAGGTAGCCCCTATCAACTAGCCGTCTAGCTACTCTCAGGAAGATCTCAACGCTTCTCCTCGGAACCCTCACACACCAGGGATACGGTTCTTTATATTCTTCCCCAGCCAAACATCCCACTCAAGGGTGTAGGTTTTGACCGGGAAAATTATAGGTTTAGTAGTAAAACCCAATAGTGTTCTAGCGGAGGAGACTGCCAAGAGAGTTGTAACAGCGCTGGAGAAGTATAAGTTGAAAATACTGGTTGAGGAGAAATCTAAGCCGTATGAGTTCCTCTCAAAGTACGATACCTTTAAACTGAGGGAAAATCCTCCAACCTGGATAATAGCAGTGGGCGGCGATGGAACCCTGCTAAGAACCTTCCAGAAGCTATGCCGTGATGACATTACAGTCATGGGAATAAGAGCCGGTAGGAGGGGATTCCTACTTGACGTCGAGCCGTATGAGATAGAGGACAGGATAAAGGATTTCATAGAAGGCAAATACCGCGTCTACCGGTACACTAGACTTGATGTTAGGGTGGGGAGTAAAAAACTGCCTTGCACCCTTAATGACGCTGTTATAGTCGGTAAAATGGCTAAAGTTATAAGGCTAAATGTTTTCCGAGACGGTGAGAGAATATACAGCATAGACGGTGACGGATTAATAGTGTCAACCACAGTAGGAAGTACAGCATACAATCTAAGCGCTGGAGGCCCGATTATAGACCCTGGACTAGACTCCGTGAGCCTAGCGCCTATGAATCCCGTTCAGATACAGTTGAGGCCCGTAGTGCTACCGGCAATAAGTAGGATAAGGATAGAACTCAGGCCTGCCTCGAAAGAGGCATGGCTTATCCTCGATGGCCAGCACGTCGAGGACGTCTATGAAGGGGACATAATCGACATAGAGAAATCCCAGACACCAGCCGTGATGGCCAGGTTCAAGTGGTGGGAGAATTATTATGAGAGAGTCTTCACGAGAATACTCAGTTACTGGTAAATGCGTAATACTGGATACAACGGCTCTGCTAGCAGGGATCCAAAACATTATCCCTCCACCCTTATACACTACTAGTAAAGCAGTTGAAGAAGTAAAAGACGCTGAGAACAGGGAGAAGCTAAATATAGCTATTGAAACGGGGAGAATAAACGTAAAAGACCCGGCTGAGAATAAAATAAGGGAAACCTGCAACCTAGCAGTCAAATACAAAGTATGGGATAAGCTAAGTGATACTGACATATCAATAGCGGCGCTGGCACTCGAATTGAAAAACAACTGCACACCAATAGTATTCACAGACGACTACACGATCCAATACCTCCTAGTGGAAACAGGAGTACAATTCAAGCCGCTACGCACAAAAGGCATAAAAACCAAGCAACAATCCAAATAACCAAAATGGAAGGGCCCGTAGCTCAGCCAGGATAGAGCGCCGGCCTCCTAAAGGGAGTAGAAGGCCGGATAGCGAGGCTCTTCCCCGGTCAGCCCGGGGAAGCCGGTGGCCAGGGGTTCAAATCCCCTCGGGCCCGCCACAACCAAAACCAATAAGGGCTCCCAAACGCATCATAACC